>DAORIP010000098.1:0-2926 GCA_035438565.1 bacterium
CTTATGAGAAGTCAGCACCCCACCAACCTTCACCACTCCATGAACCGAATTGCCACGAACACGTAAAACCTCGAGCTCCATGTAACCATCATCAAGCAATATACGGTGCCCAACCTTCACGTCGTGATGCAGCCTAGCGTAGGCGACCGGAATTGGACCGCCTTTTTTATACACCTTCACGGCAGCCGAAAGCGTAACAGTTAGCCCTTCAGGCAACGGCACGCCCTTATCAGGCAAATTTCCAACTCGAATTTTTGGACCCTGCAAGTCTTGCAAGAGCGCAATAATACTCCCCGTTTTTTTAGCTGCTAACCGAATTGATTTCATGAGCACAGCATGCTCTGCATACGTGCCGTGAGAAAAATTCAACCTCGCCACATCCATACCGGCCCGCATCATGCGAGCAAGCACCGTAGTCGAGCTCGAAGCAGGCCCGATTGTGCACACAATCCTTGTTCTTGCAGCCTCCATATTGCTCAAGTATAGCAAGAGATATCCTACTTGGTCTTTTTCAAACTCTTCACCTCTTTTTCAAAGCGACTAATATCTTCAAATGACAGATAAACAGAGGCAAAACGAATATAAGCCACCTTATCAAAAGACTTCAAATGCTTCATGACAATGTCGCCCACGAGCAGCGTGGTAATCTCTCCCCCACGTACTTTTTGAATATCACGTTCAATGTTGTGAACAATGGTCTGCAATTCTGTATCCGTGTAGGGACGCTTCTCGAGTGATCGCTTAAGACCAGCAACAAGCTTCTCACGCGAATACGCCTCTCTTTTACCGTTTCGTTTGACTACCGTCACATCTAAAAGCTCCATTTCTTCAACGGTTGAAAAACGAAATTCACAACGCTGGCGCTCACATTCTCGGCGGCGGCGGACAGACATGCCGTCAGCACCCAACCGAGAATCAACCACGCGCGTTGATTTGTAATTACAAACAGGGCATCTCATACGTACCAATTAACAAAAACGTTGTGCCCCTAGATCATCTTGCGGCGAATAAAAGCCGGAATACCAATCTCCCCATCATCTTCTTTGGGCTGTGGAGCGGACGGAACAGTAGTCTTTGCCGGCTCTTCAAAAATATCTTTTAAAGGTGCGGACTGAACCGGATTAACTGGACGTTTGCTGAATGGAAAGTCATTTCCTTGCGGAGCAGAAGCGGTTACAGGACTTGGAGCACGGGTCGGCATTTCAGTTGGTCTAGCCGCAGGAACCGCGCTTGGTTTCCATGATCGCGACTGAATCTCCACTTCACCACCCAGGCTTGGAGCACGACGGTGATCGCGACTATCAAAGCCTGTAGCAACAACGGTAATACGAATCTCATCCCCCATAGTCTCATCTAAAATCAGTCCAAAAATCACCTTCGCATCATCATCAGCGGCACCTGTGATTACCTTTGCAGCTTCCTGAACTTCGTACATGGAAACATCGGCAGAACCAGCTACAGTAAACAAAATGCCTTTCGCGCCATCAATTGAGATTTCCAGGAGCGGACTGGCGATTGCCATTTTTGCAGCCTCAACCGCACGGTTATCCCCAGCAGCCTTACCAATACCCATCAAGGCCGAGCCGGCATTTTGCATGATCGCCTTTACGTCCGCAAAATCGACGTTAATCTGTCCAGGCACTGTAATCATTTCCGCAATCCCCTGAACGCCCTGTCGAAGTACATCGTCAATGATACGAAAAGACTCGGCAACGGAAGTCTTCTTATCAATAATTTGCAAAACCCGATCGTTTGGAATGGTGATGATAGTATCTACGTGCTGAGCTAATTCCGCATGCGCATCCTCCGCGATACGGCGGCGCTGAGCGCCCTCAAATCCAAAAGGCTTCGTGACGACAGCCACCGTTAAAGCACCGACTTCTTTTGCAATTTTTGCAATTTCTGGAACAGCACCACTTCCAGTACCCCCGCCTAACCCAGCGGTCAAAAATACCATGTCAGCACCGGCTAAGGCATTTCTGATTTCATTAGCGTTTTCCTCGACTGCCCGTCGTCCCATTTCTGGATTCATGCCAGCGCCAAGTCCTCGAGTAACCGTTTTACCCACAGGAATTTTGCTTGAAGCCAGGTTGGTATGCAAAGCCTGAGCATCAGTATTTACGGCCACAAATTCAATCCCGCGGAGCTTCTCCTGGATCATGCGGTTAATAGCCGAGCCACCGCCACCCCCAACACCAATAACCTTGATCTTCGCGCACGTTTCGATTTCTGGCTTAATCTCGGCCATAAGTGAATACAAGTAGTGTTCAATAACCAAAGCGTCCGAGGTCCTTTTGTGTACTACCCTATAGTATCGCGGAAAAGGCAGTCAATGCAATGAGGGGATAAGGTTTTGAGCCGAGATATGAGTTATATGCCATTAGAAAGTAATAGAGCTTAGATATTAGAAACAAATTCCTAATATCTAAGCTCTAACTACTATCTCCTCACGAATATCTAAGCTTAAGGTATCAACGACTTCATCCATTTCCGCATCTGTTCAGCCACCTTGTCCACACTTTTAAACTTAAAGAAGTTTCCAAAATTAAATTTGCGACCATGCATCTCCCGAATGCCGTGACCCCAGGCAGCCAATCCGATTGCCGTGGCAAAGGCTGGATCATGCGCCTCATCAATGACACTCGTAATGCCGATTGGGGCCCCAACTGCGCACGGTAAACGGAGCACTCGCTTAGCAACATCAATCGACCCCTCCATTTTCATGGCGCCGCCTGTAAACAACACACCAACCGGTAACATCCCGGAACGATCAACTTTACGCAACTCAGCATCAATGGCTTCAAAAATCTCTTCCATGCGGGCTTCAATGATCTCGGCCACAAAACGACACTTTACCGATTCGTCGGTTTCGGCGCCAAAATCACGCAACGCAAACTGCTGCTTTCGATCAACTGCATCAGGAACT
>DAORIP010000099.1:0-2922 GCA_035438565.1 bacterium
CGGAAAGCAGGAAAAACTGAAGGTCAAGATCTTTTTGTGATTGAGGATCGTCAGGCGGCTATTGATCAGGCAATCGCACTCGCGAAGCCCGGTGACACGGTGATTATTACTGGCAAGGGATCGGAGCCAGTGATGGCGGTGGCGGGCGGAAAGAAAATTCCGTGGAGTGATAAAACGGCTGTGCTTAAGGCTTTGGAAAAAATAGGGTACAATTCGCCTTAGCGTATGTCTTTGCCTAAGATTTCACTTGTCGTCACCGTCAATTTGATTATCTTGGCATTTTTATTTGTGGGTTTTGGTCGTGAGTACTGGCGGAATATTGAAATTCAAAGAGATATTGCCGCGCTTCAGGCTGAGAGTGACCGATTGGCGGGGCAGAAATTGGAGTCATTGTCGCTAATCAACGATCTTTCGAGTGAGTATTATTTGGAAGGTGAGGCGCGTACAAAGCGTGGTATGGGTGAGCCAGGCGAACAGCTTGTAATTGTTGATTTGCCAGATCAGGTTAAGCCGGAAGGCGAGGTTCTCGGAATTGCCACGGACGAGAGTATTAGTAATCCAACACGATGGTGGTATTACTTTTTTAACCCCACTCGTTTTGATGCCATGACCGAACTATGACCGCGCGTGTGCTACGCCGAGGACTATTGGCGAGCCTCCTGGTCTTTTTTTGTTACCTCACATTTTGTGAGTTTTTTTTGATTACACATGCCATGAATGGAATCTTTCGACCCTTGTCACGCCTTGTACTGATTCCGGCTGTTACGGCAGCGGGTAAGACCGTGAGTTACCACCAGGTGGTTGAGTTGGCCCATGGCATGAAGGGATTTGCAGGTGCCCAGACCAATGCGCAGGCGTTTGAAGAGGCGTTAAGTGTTTCCGTGTATCGTCTCTACGTAAAGAGCCTCGCCTCCGCGCATGATGTCCGGGTTGCTTCTACGGAAGTGGATGCGTATGTGGTTGACGAAACTATTTTGGCGCCAGGTCTTGAGGTCGCAGGCTGGAAGCGGTCTGATTATGAGAAATATTTAGTTGCACCATTACTTCTTGCGCAACAAACGGAAATGGCGGTTAAAGCGGATGACGCGTATCAGGCTGAGGCTTTGGAAAGCATGGAGTCGTACCGTAAGAAATTGGCGCAGGGCATGCCATTTGCAGATGTGGCTCAGAATTTTTCTGAAGATGTTACCGCAATAGCAAGAGGAGATCTTGGGATTATGAATGTTGGTACTCTTCCGGATTGGCTTGTACCCGCACTCGAACTTGAGCCCGGTGAAATTTCTCAGGTTTTGAGTGCTCCCGATGCTTACTGGACCGTCACAATGCTTGAGTATTACCCGTCTGAAGTGCCTGAGCAGGCGGCGGTCCATTTCCGTGGTCTAGCGGTGAAGAAATTGCCTTTTCCTCAGATTCTTGACGCTATGACTTTTGATTATCCTCCAATGGTGTTTGTTTGGTAAAAAGAAATGCCTCACGTGGCCCGGTGTGGGTACGTGAGGCAGACGGTCAGTGCCAGTTGCCGGCTTCGTTCAGAGCCTGGAGGGCCATGAGCATGGCCTCCCCGGGCGACTTGACGGTGCAGCTGTTCAGATGATCGCAGCTTTCGCCGACGGGGCGCCAGAGCGTCCCGTCCCGAACCGCTCCGAGAATAGCGTGGTGGCCGTATCGCGGCATCGTGGCCACGAGCAACTTCCGGTCGGTGCAGTCGACGACTCGAATGCGCCTCGGCAGGAACTGACGCTCGAGCGCGAACTGGATGTACCCACGCTCCGTGGCCACCGCGAGCATGCGGATGAGGGTTCCTTCCCAGTGCGGGTGATAGACGGGCCTCGTCATGAGGGCCTTGCCGTCCTTGATGAGCTCGGCGGCGAAGTACTCGCCGCTCGGCTGATCGATGCCGTAGCGATCGAACAGCTTCTTGATCGCCGGTGCACGATCGAGCACGTGGAGCTCGACGTTATCGGCGAGGGCGACCATGGTGCGACCGCTCTCGTACTGCACGTGGGGGAGCGCGGGGATCACGGGGGTGATGGAAGGAGCGTGGTGCTCGATCCGGTGGGAAGTGAGCGTCATTGCATTGTCCCGATGGCAGGATGTTCATTGCTCGGCGACCATCGCAGAGCCCCCTTGTTTTAGCACAGTTTCTAGAATTTGTCTAGGATTGGCGATATAACAAAAGCACCCCGCTAAGGGGGTGTTTTTGGAGCCGCTTCCGGGATTTGAACCCGGGACCTCTACTTTACGAAAGTATTGCTCTACCAGCTGAGCTAAAGCGGCGTATCGGGGTCTTTAAATTGCCCATCTTCGTCGTCGTTCGTTCCGCTCGGCCTCACCGACCACTCCAGGTCGCCTCGGCCGTGCTCACTCACTCCTAGAAGCTGAACAATTTAAAGACCCCTCCTTGCATCTCGAATTGTTCTTGCATTGTGTGAAAAACCATTTAAACAGTTGGATACGAGGAGCCGTCCGAGTAAGGCCGAAGCGTATAAAGATATACGGTGAGGCCGACGGAGGCCGGCGACAAAGTAGCCGGCTGTTTAAATGGATTTTCTACTGGAGCAGGAGACGGGATTCGAACCCGCGACCCTTTGCTTGGGAAGCAAATATTCTACCACTGAACTACTCCTGCAGGCACATGACGGGCAAATGTATATCATAGCAAGAGTGACTCGTCTAGTATGGATTGTTGAGGATAAAAAAGCCCGAACTCACTTTGAGTTCGGGCGTGGTACGTGGCAGACCTGTCTTAGGTCTTGCTCACGATTTCGTGGAGAAGTTCTTTCACCTCCTCCCAGTTGGGGTAATCGCTTCTCACGATTCGGAGCGCGTCGTTCGCGTTGCCGACCGTGGTCCAGAGCGGGTTGCGGACGAGCACATCTCCCTGAGTCGGATCGATCCGACTGAGTTCGATGAGGAGCGTTT
>DAORIP010000100.1:0-2905 GCA_035438565.1 bacterium
ATCCCAAACGACACGCAAGATCATCGCGAACACAACGCTGACATTTGCCGTGCCGCCGGGCTCCTCCTTGGCATGTCACCACTCGTCATTGAGCTTGCCCTTGAAAACACAAAATCGCTGCCCTGCCGCTTAGAGACGGTACAAACCGAACCCTGCGTCATCCTGGATGGCGCGCACAACGCCGCCAAGATGAACGCTACAGTAGCCAGAGTTGCCGCAGATACCAAAGGAAAAGTACATGTAATCTTTGGCTGTAAAGGCGTCAAAGATTCGCTGAGCATGGTGCAGGCCCTCAGCAAGATTGCAGATAAAGTGAGTACGACTCGCTACACCGTTGGGTATGGGAATCCTGAAAACCCAGCCAAACTTCTGGCAGCATTTCCAAAGCGCCTGCGCCACAAAGCCTTCCTCTTCCCGCATGAAGCCCTGGCGGATGCGCTCAAGAACGCAAAAAAGTCTGATACCATTCTTATCACTGGATCACTGTATTTGGCTGGAGAAATTCGCACACATTGGCGAACTGAAAAGCAGATTTTGAAGGATCGACAAAGCTAATGGATGTTTGACGATATCTCAAACCCCAGCTATCGTGACCCCGATTATGACCAAACTTTTGATCGTCGAGTCTCCTACCAAGGCCAAAACGATTACCAAATTCCTCGGGTCTGGCTACAAGGTCATGTCTTCTTTTGGTCATATTCGGGATTTGCCAAAAAAGAAAACCGGTGTCGATGTTGAACACGGGTTTGAGCCTACCTACGAGGTTTCGCCAGACAAAAAAGCCAAAGTCAAAGAACTGAAGGACGCAGCCAAGAAAGTCGATGAAATTTATCTCGCAACCGACGAAGACCGCGAAGGAGAAGCGATTGCTTGGCACATTGCGGCCGTACTTGGCATGGATGACAAAACCGCCAAGCGCATTACGTTCCACGAGATTACCAAAAGCGCTATTGAACACGCGCTCGAAAGCGCACGTACGATTGATCACAAACTCGTTGACGCTCAACAGGCCCGACGTATTTTGGATCGCTTAGTTGGTTACGAACTCTCCCCACTCTTGTGGCGCAAAGTTGCGCGCGGTCTTTCAGCGGGACGCGTTCAGTCAGTTGCCGTGCGACTGGTCGTAGAACGCGAACGTGAACGTCTGGCGTTCAAATCAGAGGAATACTGGAGCATTGAGGCCGACTTCACGAAGTCGGGCATGACCATGCTTGGAAAGCTAACTGCTATTGGAGACAAAAAAATCGATAAGCTCGACATCAAATCAGAAGCTGACGCCAAGAATATTGTAAGTGCCGTCACGGGTGCCGCATTTTCTGTTAAAAATATTGAAACTAAAGAGGCTTCACGTAAGCCGCCCACCCCACTTACGACCTCAAGCCTCCAACAAGATGCCTATAACCGTCTTGGCATGAGCGCCAAGCAAACCATGACCTTGGCCCAAAAACTGTACGAAACCGGTCGTGTCACCTACATGCGTACAGATTCCACTAACCTAGCCGAGCAGTTCACCACTGCTACCCAAGCCTTTTTAAAGGCCACCTTTGGAAATGAGTACGCAACGGGCACGGTGACGTATAAAACCGCTAAAAAAGGCGCTCAAGAGGCGCACGAGGCCATTCGCCCTACGGACGTCAGTGCCACTCCAGACTCACTCAAGGCCACACTCGAACCTGGAGAATGGAAGTTGTATAACCTGATTTGGAGCCGCACCGTTGCTTCCCAAATGCCAAACGCCAAAATGCGTCGCACCGCGGTTGATCTCCTGGGCGCAGATCACACCTTCCGTGCCAACGGCAGCACGCTTACTTTCCCTGGCTTCATGAAAGTTTGGCAAGCGGCTGAAGATAAAATTCTTCCGGATCTCGCAATTGGTGATGTACTTGGAAAACCGGTTGAAGTTCGCCCTGAGCAGCACTTTACTGAACCCGCTGCGCGCTATTCAGACGCTACCCTCATTAAAGCGCTTGAAGAGTATGGTATTGGTCGACCATCTACGTACGCCCCAACCTTAACCACAATTATTGATCGGGGCTACGTGGTTCGCGATGATAACAAAAAACTCTTCCCGTCAGACACTGCCTTTATTGTCACCGATCTTCTGAAGGAACACTTCCCGAATATTGTTGATTACGACTTCACCGCCAACATGGAGAAGCAGTTCGACGGTATCGCGGAAGGCGAATACGAATGGCGTAAAGTCATGGCAGACTTCTACACCCCGTTCCATGAACTTATTGTCGCGAAAGGTGCTGATCTTTCCCGAGCCGATGTCATGAAAGAGCGCAAGCTTGGCGTTGATCCCATTTCCGGCAAGGAAGTCATCGTACGCACTGGGCGTTTCGGTCCATATGTACAAGTCGGCGAGGCGACGGATGAAAATCCAAAACCACCGCGCGCCTCTCTCAACAAAAATCAGCTCATGGACACACTCACATTAAGCGAGGCCATGAAACTCCTCATCTTCCCACGCACCCTTGGAAAACTTGAAAACGGTGAAGACCTCATCGTTAATAAAGGGCCTTTCGGACCTTACATGAAGTCCGGCGGCGTCAACGTCACCCTGCCGCCCGATATTGATCCAGCCGAGGTAACATTTGACCAGGCGAAAATGCTGTTTACGGAAGGCGCAGAGAAAAAGAAACTCCTCATGACCCCGCTCCTTGAACTTGGAGAGGATCCAGAAACCAAGACACCACTCCTTGTAAAGTCTGGTCGCTACGGAGCCTATGTAACTGATGGCAAAACCAATGCCACCATTCCAAAAGATCAAGATCCAAAATCCGTGACCCGCGAGCAAGCTATTGAACTACTCGCAAAGAAACGCAAGTCACCAAAACGTGCTTGGAAAGGTAAGAAAAAAGACGCTGCCGAATAGGCCGCGTCTTTTCGTCTATTTACTTGA
>DAORIP010000101.1:0-2900 GCA_035438565.1 bacterium
CATCTACCGTAGCCTCATGACCAATCTCAACAATTTCCGCCTTGAGTGCTGCTGGCAAACTTCCGTCCAACTGTGCTCCCCCACCAAATTCAACGTTTGATGATTGGGTTTCCACAATCTGCGCCAATTCTGGCTTCATGGCTTCAGGAATTACCTCGCTCTTCTCCACTCCCTGGACGAGCTGTGTGCCTAGGGCACCCACCAGCACAGCGCCCATGATCGCAGAACCAAGCGTTGAGCCAACCTGACGCAAGGTGTTGTTCACGCCAGAAGCCTCCCCTGCTTGCTCAACAGGAACTGCGGACAAGGTGATATTGTTAATCTGAGACATGACAAAGCCCATGCCAATACCGTACACCGTAAGTCCCAAGATCAAATCAGACGCCGTAGTATCAACCGTTAAGGTGTACCAAAGAATGAGATATGCTACGGCGTTCAAAAACAAACCAAAATTGATGAGATATTTTGACGGAATCTTACGGCCGAGCACTGCGGATAACGGTGAGATGACAAGCAGTCCCAAAGACATTGGTAGCAAGGCTAAACCAGTGTGGTAGGCATCAAGGCCACGTACTGACTGCAAGAACACAGGCAAGGCAAAGATCAGTCCGGTCTGTCCAAGGGCCATGGTCGCGCTTGTAAAAATTCCAGACGTGAACATGCGGTTCTTAAAAATCTCCATGGACACGAGCGGCGTCTTACCGGACGTTTCACGATATCGTTCCCACGCCATAAATAACCCAAGAATAACGGTGCCAGCCAACATAAAGACCGGCACGATCGACATATTCGCAGGCAAAACGATTTCGCGACCAAACAAACTAAACACCTCGACTGCCTTAAACCAGCCGTACTTCGATGATTCAATGATTCCAAAGACTAGCGACAACATTCCAGTCGCTGATAACAACACGCCAAGCAAATCTAAACTCAATTTCTGTTTCTCTTCCTTACCACGTGGAATCAATAATGATCCGATCATGAGCAAGCCAACCACAATCAAGTTCACTCGGAAGCCCCAACGCCAGCTGTAGTTGGTGGCCAAAAATCCTCCCAACACTGGACCAAGGGCTACTGACGCACCTGCGATTCCTCCCCAAATACCAAAAGCAATAGCGCGCTCCTGGCCTTTGAAGTTACTCACAAGAAGTGAGGCCGTGGCCGGCATCATGAGGGCGGCACCAACACCTTCAATAATTGACTCACCTAAAATGAGCATCGGGACCGTGGTACTAATTGAGGCCAGGAAGGATCCCACTGCAAACAAAAAGGCGCCAAATACGAACATGCGCTTGCGACCGAAAATATCGCCCATGCGGCCACCAGTGATAGTAAGTGCCGCCAAAGTAAGTGAATAGGCAGTAATCACCCATTGCAAGCTCTGAATATCAGTATCTAAATCTTGAATGATGCTTGAAAGCGCCACGTTCAAAATTGTCGTATCCAAAATAATAATGGCCAGCGCCAAGCTAAGCACCACCAAAATTCCCCATTTGCGCACGAATGGCAAAGTTGGAGCCGAGTTTTCGGTCATGGATGCAGCAATTGGACTAGGCGCATGGGACATAATTTCTGGGGTAAAAAACGCCCTAATCTAGCATTTTTTCGACCAATTGTCAATCTGAAAAAAGAGTGTAGAATGGCCGTATGCGATTACCCACAAGAAAAGCCGAAAAAGAGCGGATTCAAAGGCAAGAAATCGATAATTACCTCACGCCCGCCAAAATTACGGCCATGGAGCGTGAGCTTGAAAATCTCAAGAAAAGCCAACGTGGTCCGGCCGCAGAAGAAGTGGCTCGCTTGGCTCAAATGGGCGATCTATCTGAAAATGCAGGGTATCAATTTGCTAAGCAAAACCTGCGGCGCATTAACGATCGTATTACTATTCTTGAGGAACGCTTAAAACATGCCATCCCGATTGATCAATCCCGAAGTGACGGCAAGGTACGCATTGGTTCTACCGTAACCGTTACAAACCAAGGAAAAACAACGGTCTTTGAAATCCTTGGCTCAGTTGAATCAAACCCCTTCAAAGGCAAAATCTCTTACTCTTCCCCGCTTGGCGCTAGTCTCATAGGGCACGGGGCAGGAGAAACCGTAGAGGTGACCATCAACGATCAAAAATTCCTGTATACAATTGAAAAAGTTTCTTAATCAAAAACCAGCCCGTACGGCTGGTTTTTGAGTTATCGATGGAACGCACGCATTGGGGGTTGCGGCAGATCCAAGGATTCTAGAATTGCTCTTGCGCCCTCTTCGTCACCGCTTTCACGCAAGGTGTGCGCTTGATCGAGAAGATTTTTTTCTTCATCGGTCAATTCCATGAGCTCATGTTCACGGCCCTCATGAAACCCGCGATGTCCACCTGGAATTGGAATCTGGAGATCAAGGCCGTCTAAAATTTCCCTGGCCCCGTCCACGTCATTCGCTTCCATGCGTGTATGTGCTTCCACCAGCTGCGCGAAGATCTCTGGAGTGAGATCATCGGCAAAAGGCGCATCTGCACTCAGTGTTACAAAGGCAGTGTAATCACCGCTGTCTAAAGCGGCATCAAGAGCCTGTTTCTTCTCGGGATCAAGGTGCATGCGCATGCCATGCTTGAGTTCTGGCAAACCGGCGTCTGCTGCAAGCTTTTCAGCCTCATCAAATTTACCTTGGTCAAGAAGTTCCTTAACCGTAGAAAGAGAGGCCTGTTGCTCGGCAGTGAGGTCTTCAATTTGCCCGAAGTCACGCGCGTACACCGTAGCCGTGCCACCAACCCCGAGCAGGATGATAAGTGCCGGCAATATGAGAAGGGTCTTTTTCATAGACTACCAATGGTTAATCTCATCAAAACGTTCGTAAGGTCGTACGCCCTTACATTCAATACTACGCGCTCCATGAAAAAGTCTTTCACGCAG
>DAORIP010000102.1:0-2886 GCA_035438565.1 bacterium
CCCTTGCTTCTTTTTTGGTGTAGCTTCAAGCGCTTCAAGCCGAGATAGCACCGCTGAAAGTTGGCTTTCAAGTTGTGCGCTCTTTTGCTGCTCCGCGAGTAACTGATCTGCATACTTCTTAATCTCTCCAAGCGAGGTGCTAGGATTCATCGCATTAACTTTCTGCACCGCATCCCGATATATCTCGTGATACCGTTTTGGAAACCTTGAAACGATTCTATCTTCTGGGGTTGATGCTAGTTGCTCAACTGAGAAAAAGCCTTCACTTGCTAAAGTCTTCATCTCTGATGGGCTTATCTTATCCCACTTCGAGAGAGGAAGGCCGGGCGCTCGCTGCCCATTCTTCCATCGCATATATGCGTCTTTCCACTTGCCCCCGGTACATTCGAGATCGCCGTTTTCGTCCCTAAACCATTTCATCACATTGATGCCATCCGCATTCTTGTGAGAGAAAACCCGCCTGAACTTTAGAAGCTCTTGAGGTAAATCAGTTAGCCGACACGTTGGCTCAAGCTCCCGAGGCTTAACAATCCAGCGCACCATTTCGACATCGTCGTTTAGTTCAATGTCAAACTGCTCAGATTGAACTTGATTTTTAGACTGATGAACGAAAAACTCGTACGGAATACCTTTATCAAACTCGCCAATCTCATACTGCTGCACGCCTACGCCGCCGACGTTGCTTTGTCGAAGCTTTGGCCCACCCCTATCAGCAAAATCCGATAACGCATCCTTGGGGAATACAAATTGACTTGTTAGATCAACGCTCATTAAGCACCTATTAAAAAGGGGGAGAAGGGACTCCCCCATGTTTAACTACCTATTAGGGCAGGTCGTATGCGTACATCCGAGCCTGCGCCACAAATGTTCCGGTAGTAGCGCTTCCAATAGCCGCTCTTACCGTTACCTGAGGAACAAAACAGGCAGAAGCGGTATCAGCAAGCTTCCCGGCTGTAGCGTGCCCATAAAGCACGTCATCAGCGTCAAGCGCCTCCGCTGAGTTTGCTGTAAACCCGTTATGTGGTCCGATAATCACCCAAGCATATTCATTGTCAGCTAGAGTAATGGTCGACACACAAAGAGGCTTAGTCTTGGTATCTGCCGGATGCACTGCAAGCTCAATAGGATCCTCAATCTGCCACGTAGTTTCGTCATACGTGTAGAAAAGTTCCTTAGTTACAGCGCCATCAGCTTGCATATAGGCATAAGTATTGCCCTCTGCATCCTGATATATAGATCCAAGGCTAAACTTTGGGGTTGTCTCTGCCTTGCTTAAAACTGCACCTTTAACACTCATAATCTCAACTCCTAAAAAATTTAGACATCTCCATAATTGACATCATGGATCAAATCCTCTCCAACATTTCTTAGCGTGAGCGCCCATTGATACCAGCATCATCGTGAAGATTAGCCGTGTCATTAGCGCTTGATCGTTACTCTCTACGGTTGGCAGCATGTCGTATTCAGCCCCTTCCATATAAACAATATTGAACCCGCCGGGCTCAGTATTGAGTATGAAGGTAGTGGTCGCACCTTGCGCTGAATAACCTGAGTAGTTGAGCCCACCGGATAGGTAGAATTCAATGTCCCGGTAAATTATTCGGTTATGCCCATGCCGCGCCGTGGTAGAGCCAGCGGTAATAAACTGGTAACTCCTAGTAGCAGCCGCCAATGCTTTCCAGTGCGTGCTGCCAGCAAATCCCACATTCGCCTGGGGGCTGCTGTCTACGGTCACCGCATCGATTCCGTAATCAAGGAAGCGGGTCACGTTACCAGAATCGACAGTACCGTCAGACCATGAGCTTGAGCTATTGAAAGCTTGGCTTCTATGCCATGCGGCATCTGCCGAGCTATGATCAATTCCTCCCCATGTCCCAGTGGTTGGATCGGTAGGACATACCGCACCAAGGCCAGGTACCTGTAAACCACCTGAGCCAGTACCAGAAGAAAGCACACCTTCATGCGCTAAATTCATCTGAGTAGATTCAGCCGCTCGATATTTACTAGCAATAAGCGGGATATATCTGTCGGGCGTTCTATTCTGAAGCTCTTCAGATTTAGAGATAATTACCGCTGAAAGGATATACCGCCAGGTGTACTCAGCAGCATCGAGCACGTTGTTCTCGCTCAAATCTACCGTTCCACGCTCGCCTACCCATGCGGTTGTGTCGTTCTGGTCTGCTAATGCTTCTTGCACATAGCTACGACCTGAACCGACTCGAATAATACCCCCGTTCTTGTTACAGCCATAGAAAATCGGACGATTATCCGACATCGCATCTTTAGCGACCTTTGATCGTCTCCTTCCCGTAGCGGTAAGCGCCTGTCCTAATCCTACATCTGTCATTTTAGTGTACTCCTCTAGCTAATCTTTCTACTGCGATCCTAGCGGATTCCTCCGGTGTCTCGCCTGGCCTGATAGCCTCATCGTATGCCGGTAAATCTGCCACTTGTGTGGACTTGCCTCGCACGCTCAAAGGCGGCGAAATAGGTCTATTTGTGTTTTGTTTTTGCTGCGGAGAAGGTCTTGTCTGCCCCTGATGATTTTGCAGGTACCCGAAACGCCCTTCCGTAATGTTGTATGCCATCTTCACGGCATCCCCGAAGGAGCGGTTCGAATCGGACTGCATCAGGCTAATGACAAGCGGACGTAACCGCTGATCGAAGTATTGCGGATCCTGTGTCAGCTTTGGGTAAGCTAACTGGCCCGACTTATCTACTTCTGCCCCAACATTCGCATACTCTTGATTCATCTCCTGAATCGTTTGAGCCTGCGCCTGTTGAGTCTGACTCTGAATATGATTATGAACGGGTTCTATCTTTTTTTGCAAGTCTAAAATTTTAGACTCTAAACTTTTCACATAAGGGTCACTTGCAACATCCCCC
>DAORIP010000103.1:0-2870 GCA_035438565.1 bacterium
GTCGTACGCCCTTACATTCAATACTACGCGCTCCATGAAAAAGTCTTTCACGCAGCCCTTCATCGAGAGGTGCTGAATTTGCAGACAAAGCCGGCAGCACAACACAGGCCACAAATGTACTTTCTGATGCTGGCATTCCAATAACTCGTACCTGCATACTCGGCATTTCTAAAAGCAACCATTCATCAGCAGAGAGCAAACGACCATCTACGGGATATTCTGTTGCTTGGGGTGATTCAAGCACAAAATATCGAGTAGCATCATTAACATAAATTACTTGTCCAATAAGTAAGCCGCTTTCCGGCCTAAACCAACGCATCTCCTGTCGGACTGTAGCTGGTTGGTAATGCGGAATGTGAGCGCCCGCCTGTTCATCAAGTAATCGTCCAAGACCAGTGACAAACAAGAGAAGGGCTAAGATAATCGTGACGCTCATGTTCAGCAGTACTAATAACCACGTGGAATATTTGTACCCTCGTGGCGTATGACGCAAATTGATATGCGCCACCACACACATAATGGCAAAAGACATCATCCACACGTACGGTAAAACGTCGAGCAAATACGTAAAAATTGAATCGTGTGTTATCAAATACATTTTGGCATCCAAGCTGGTCAGGATGTAGAGAGTAGCGGCAAGTGCGAGCGCACCAAATAAAGCTGAAATAAACCAGCATACCCAAAACAGTACGTCGTGTGCCACAAACCAGAGCCTGGAGTAGGTCTTGATGTGTTCAGCTTCGATCTTGTCCATGACAAGCGTGGCAAAATCCGGTTTATTCGTGGTGGTCATAGAGTGAACGCAATTGCTTCTTAGCCCGGTGCAAGGATACAGCGACCGATCCCATGGGAATCCTGAGTACGTCCGAGATCTCTTGGTACTCAAATTGCTCAAAATACCGCAGCACGAGAATATCGCGATACAGCGGTTTTAGCTTCTCCATCGCCTTACGTAATCGCTCGGCATTCAATTGTCCATCAGCTGCTGCCTCAACGTCATCGTCGCCGTAGAGCTTAGCGAGCACGTCTTCACTATCAATGTGCAAATTCCCTTCTGGACGAACTTTTTGTTTGCGGAAGTGGCTAATCACGACATTATGCGCGATTCGGTAAATCCAGGAGGAAAACGAGAGTGATTGATCAAATCCGGGCAAGTTCTGATAGGCGTTGATAAATACCTCCTGCAACAAATCCTCACTCGCATCTTTTCCGCCAATACGAAAAATATATCTCATTAACTTATGTTGATAGCGTTCAACCAAGTCACGAAATTTGTCTTTATTTACAAGTACCTGCGCGACCAGCTCTTCATCCTTCAGGCCGGGATCCATAGGCACCTTATATTACGCACCTTTCCCGGCTTTCTTACAAGTCACTAAGTGTTCAAAAATTTGCCTAAATCAAGCTCTTGGCCGAATTTGATTTGGCTTACGAAATCGGGGACGTGGCTGACCATGATCATGGCGCCTTCGTATTTCTCTAAAGCTCGAGCAATGACAGGAAGATGGCGGAAGTTAATGTGGTTGGTCGGCTCATCCAAAATCAACAAGCCCGGTTTCTGGAGGACAAAACGAGCAAAACACAACAAACCCTTCTGACCTTCTGATAATGATCCCACTTTCGTGGCCAAAGCATCGCCATTTAATAAGAAGTGAGCGCCCACGGCACGAATAGTCTGATTATCCGGCACTGCCATCATTTCTGCCAAAGAATCGTAAGCGGACTTATTGAAATCAAGTCCGGAAAAATCCTGACGGTAGTAACCAACTTTTACATCTTTCGCAATCACCGCGCCTTCGTCTTTGTTATCAGCCAAGGTGCGCAACAGCGTACTCTTTCCAATTCCGTTTGGACCGGAAATAAGCAAGCGCTGGCCTTTGCGAATAAACACTTTTGCCTCAACACGTTCGGCTTCGTGATTTTTAACAATCTTCACCGAATTGATGGTGACGACGTTGTCATTCCATGGCTGAGCAGGAATCTCAAAATCACGGATCGTACGATCATCCCGGCGTACTTCCACCATGTTCTCTTCCGCATCTTCAACCTGATCGCGGAGTTTGCTTGCAAGCTTACGCATCTTACCTCCCTTGTGGGCAAAGAAGTTGATCTTGTCTTTGCGATCCTGGATCTCTTTCAGCAAGCGTGCATTCTTCATGCGATCACGCTCCAAGCGTGCCGTAATTTCTTCTACTACGTCAAAGTAGTTACCGTCGTACTTATCGACTTTGCCGGTGTAAACATCGAGATGAAGCACGCCTTCTGTAAAGGTGTTCAAGAAATCAGCATCGTGAGAAATGACCAATACCGTTTTTGGGTACATGATCAAAAACCCGGTCAGGTGTTCAATACCGCTAGAATCCAAATTGTTCGTTGGCTCATCAAGAAGCAAAATGTCTGGCTCTTGAATAAGTGCATACGCCAAAAGCAAACGTGCCTGTTGGCCACCAGAAAAATCGGCAATCACTTTATCATGCGGAGCTTTGAGGTTTACGGTCTCAAGCACGTCATCAATAAGCTTTGGCAAATTGTGCTGCTTCTCCGGGAAAGCCGTGGCAAAAAACTCTTCAACTGTACGCGTCTTGTGCTCTGGCGCCATGACCTGTGTGGCAATTGCAATCCGTGATCCCTGCTTAATATGAATTTCTCCACGATCAGGTTTCAAAGCACCAGTCAACAACTTCAAAATCGTACTCTTCCCTGCACCGTTCTGACCCATGATGGTCATTTTCGTGTTCTCACGAACAGAAAAATCGGCCTCATCTAAGACCGGATTTTCTGTGTCATATCCAAACGACACGCCTTGAAATCTGATGATGACATCGCCCTGATCCATAATGGGCGGTAGTCTAACGCATTTTTTCCTAAAA
>DAORIP010000104.1:0-2822 GCA_035438565.1 bacterium
GAGCCGCTCAAGTACTATTAGCTGATCGAAACCTGACGCTTGAATAATATGATCGCATTTATTGAGGGAATTTTAGCAGAGCATGAAGCAGATGGCGTGATTGTGAATGTCAATGGAATTGGGTACCGCATTTTTGCTGCCAGAGTTACAGCCGAAGTGGGGGAGAGGGTCAAGTTTTTTATTTCAGAAGTCATTCGTGAAGATAAGCATGATTTGTTTGGATTTACCACAAAGGATGATCGTGAGTTGTTTATTATGCTTACAGACGTGCAGGGGGTTGGGCCAAAAATTGGCCAAAAGATTTTGGCTGCCACGTCCGGAGAAAACCTGCGTAAGCATATTCAGGCGGGTAATCTTGAATTTTTTACAAGTATTTCTGGTGTTGGCAAGAAAACCGCTCAAAAAATCATTTTAGATCTTAAAGGTGTGCTTGTTGGTCAGGATAGTGCTGCCTTTGTTCGGGATGACGTGACCGATGCCTTGGAAAATTTGGGTTATGCTAAGGAGGATATCCTTGCGGTTTTGCCACATGTAAGTGGCGAGACTCCGGCAGAGAGAGTAAAATCAGCCTTGAAGATGATTGGTAAGCAGCACTAATGTGGATCAAGCCAGTTGGAATGCACTCGTTGAACAGCACACGCCTCCGTTTGGGGCATTTTTGCAGTCATGGGAGTGGGGTGAATTCCAGATGGCCCTTGGGTTTGAAGTGATTCGTATTCAGGAGGAGGTGAAGGGTAAATTGGTGCTTGCGCAGGCGGTTCAGTTTCCTTTGCCGTTCAAGTCGAGTTACTGGCATGTTCCAAAGGGTCCCTTGGGTGATGTTCAACCTAAAGTCGCGATTGATTTTTTGAAAAAAACCTTACCCGGTGGGGCATTTTTAAAGCTTGAACCGGTTGCTAAACCGCGCGGGGGGAACCGTGCGAAAGATCGACAACCAGCAGTGACGACCATTGTTGATTTAACCCAATCTGAAGCACAGATTGCGGAAGGTATGAAGGCGAAAACGCGTTATAATATTCGATTGGCTGAGAAAAAGGGGGTGACGTCTCGTATTGTTGGGATGGAGCACTTTGATGATCTTGTTCGCTTAATGCAGCAAACTGCCGAGCGAGACGGATTTAGTCTGCATGAAGTTGATCGCTATAAGAAGATGCTTGAGATGCTCCGCACTAAGGGTTGCGAGGCATTTATGGCCATGGCCTTTTTCGAAGATCGACCATTGGCGGCTAATATCATGATCGATGCTTTTGGGACGCGTACGTATTTGCATGGCGCCTCAAGTAATTTGTACAGAAATGTCATGGCCCCATACGCTTTACATGACTTTTTGATGAAGGATGCGCGCGCGAAGGGTTTGAAGGCTTACGATTTTTGGGGAATTGCCCCGCCAGAGGCAGGGGAGGAACATCCTTGGGCCGGTATTTCTCGTTTCAAGACTGGCTTTGGTGGCACAACAGTTCGTATGCCAGGAACGTTCGATATTTCAAAAAATGTTGTCATGTACAGCCTTTACCGATTTGCAAAGAAGGTACGGCGCTAGTGCGGGTTCGCACACCTGTGGTTACTTTGAACACATATTGTCCACAGCGTGATAAAATGGGGGCATGAGAATTGGAATCGATGCCAGATTTTATGGTCCCAAAACGGGCGGGGGCGGCTTAGGCCGGTACGTCGCTGAGTTGGTGACACATCTGGAACGTATCGATAGTAGCAATCAGTACGTACTTTTCTTGCGGAAGGAGAATTTTCACGAGTGTCGCGTGTCGCGTCCAAACTTTTCCAAGCGATTAGTTGATATTCCTTGGTACAGCTTGGCGGAACAACGTCATTTGCCGCAGGAAATTGTTCATGCAAAGGTAGATTTCATGCATTTTCCGCATTGGAACGTGCCTGTTTTCTCAAGTGTTCCTTTCATCGTCACCATTCACGACTTGATCCTCCTTGAGGATCCAAGCTCAGCCCACGCTACTACGCGAAACGCGTTTGTCCATGGCCTTAAGTACGCTGCTTTTCGCATCGTTCTTGAAAACGCCATTCACCGGAGTCGCCACATCATTACGATCAGTGAATACACCAAACGCTCACTGCTGAAGCACTTCCGTGTTCAGGCTCAGAAGATCTCGGTGGTGCATAACGGGGTAACACGTCCGGCAGAGGGAAGCAGCGTGTCATTGCGAGGTTTAAATGTGGTGGAGCCCTATGTGCTCGCAGTCGGGAACCGTTATCCGCACAAGAATTTATCAGCACTCCTTGAGTCCTTTGTTCCGGTTTTCAAAAGGCATAGCTCCGCCTCTTTGGTGCTGGCCGGGAGGCATGATGTTTTTACGGATCGGCTCATTGCTGAAGCAAAAGACATGGGGTTGCCAGAGCATGCAGTTCGATTTGTAAACCTGCCGTCAGACGAAGAGTTGGGCGCTTTGTACCGACACGCGAGTTTGCTTGCTTTCCCTTCACGCATTGAAGGTTTCGGCATTCCGCCGCTTGAAGCTATGCATGTAGGTACACCAGTACTTGCGGCCAACACCTCGAGCATTCCGGAAATCTTGGGTGATGCGGCGGTATTTACGGGGCCCGACGATACCGAAAAAATGTCAGAGACCATGCTCCTTGCCCTTGAGAATCCCGGACGGTTGGCCTCGTTTGTTGAGAAGGGTCGTGAACGAGTCACGCACTTCACTTGGGAGAGGGCAGCGAAAGACACTTTAGAAACATATTTACGCTACGGACATCGTCGACTGTGAAGAAAACGAGCAAAAAAATGCAATCGCTTCACGCCTTTGATGATGCGCGCGGTGTAACGCGGGCAATTCTCCGCATCTTCG
>DAORIP010000105.1:0-2813 GCA_035438565.1 bacterium
CTCTATGCCGTGAACGACGGGAGTACGGTATTCCGAATGTCGACGCAAGTGTCGCTGTCAGATACACATCTCATGTTCCGTCCAGTTATTGATATGCGCACAAACTGGGATGGTTTATGGAAAACTATTCCAAGGCCTGATGGTTGGGAGGGGCCACCAGTTTTTTCAAATGCAGTGAATCAATTCATTGCACCGCCAGACGGCTATTGGCCGCTTACATGGGAAGTGACGCTTGATTCGAGCGCGGGAGCGGTCTGGATGCAGCCGGTGTGGAATGTAATTGTTAAGCCAGGCGGAGAAAACGGCACGGCAAAGCTTAAAGATCTGAAGTTTGAGGCCTGCGGATCTGAAGTGAATACAGTAACATGCGGTTACGAGGGCTGCAGCTTTTGATTTTAGGGTCATGTTTCGTTTAGGGTCTGCCAGTTGCTGCTTTTGAGTTTTTGCGGCATGATAGGCCCATTCTATGTACGCTTTAGCAACTGCCAAAAAAGAGGCATATACGGCCTTAAAAAAAGCTCTCGGGAAGCAAGCAGGTGTCACTGTAGACATGCTTTTAACGCCTCCGAAGCCGGAATACGGTGATTTAAGTTTTCCTTGTTTTGAGTTGGCTAAGGGACTGAAGCGAAATCCTGCAGAAATTGCAGCTGAGGTAGCTGCCAAGATTGGACCATCAAAACTTATCAGTCGAATTACATCGGTTGGACCGTATGTGAACTTTACCTTTGATGACACAACATTCGCTGCCCATATTTTGAGTGACGTGCTTAAACTCAAGGGTCGTTATGGGAAATCAACAACCGGTAAAGGTAAAAAGGTTTTGATTGAGTACGCCAATCCAAATACACATAAAGAAATCCACGTTGGTCACCTCCGCAATTTCTCCCTAGGAGCAGCAATCGTTAATATTTTGCGGTTTAACGGCTATGAAGTCGTGCCGGTGTCGTATATTAATGATCTTGGAAATAATGTAGCCAAATGTTTGTGGGGCCTGGAAAAACTCCATACTGGAGAAGAGGCTCCAGCTGAGAATCGTTTGAATTATCTTGGAAAAATTTACGCTGAAGCGAACGCTGCTATTGGGGAAGATGATGCAAGAAAGGCTGAGGTATCTGAAATCCAGCGTCAGTTGGAATTGATGGAAGGTGAGTGGGTGCCGCTTTGGAAGAAAACTCAGAAGTGGTCACTTGAAGGTTTAAAAGAGATTTTTGATCAATTTGGACTTGAACTCGCTCATATTTATCTTGAGCACGATCTCATTAATGACACGCATGAAATCGTGAAGCGTTTGTTAACGGAGGGTGTCGCTAAGATGAGTGAAGGTGCCGTGATTGTTGATTTGGAAGAGCAGGGTTTGGGTGTAAATTTGCTCCGCAAGTCAGACGGTACGCTTTTGTATAACGCTAAAGACCTAGCATTGGCCTTTAAGAAAGAGGGGGATTATGACGCTGATAGGCTCATGATTATTGTAGATAATCGTCAGTCTTTAGCTATGCGCCAATTGATTGCGACGCTGAAGCTCATGAATTTCCCGGGCGATGTTCAGCACTTATCATATGACATGGTGACCCTTCCGGATGGCGCCATGAGTTCCCGAAAGGGGAATATCGTGCGCTGGACAGATATGTATGACGCCATGTTCACGAACCTTGTCACCGAGACAGGCAAACGTCATCCGGATTGGTCAGCACGTAAAATTTCCGCCAACGCTAAAGTACTTGCTATTGCGAGTGTGAAGTTTGTGATGTTGCGTCAGGACCCTGAAAAGGTACTTACCTTTGATATGGAGGAGGCTATGGCAGCTGAGGGCTATACCGCTCCTTACATTCTCTACACTGTGGCTCGTATTTACACGCTACTCAATAAAGCAGAGATTGCTCCGGAAGAGCGTCCTGAGTTTTTGACACAGCCCATTGAGCAGACGCTCCTGAAATTGGTTGCTAAGTTCCCCGATGTTGTACAGTTGGCTGGCGCTACTTCTCGGGCTTCAGTAATTGCGCAGTATGCCTTTGAGCTATCACAGGAATTCGCGCGTTACTATGAAGCGGTGCGCATTCTTGATGATGCGAATCATGATAGAGTAGCTGCTCGACTGGGGCTGCTTGACGTGGTCAGACAGACGCTGTCGAATGCGATGGGTACACTTGGTATTCAGGTAGTAAAAGAAATGTAAATCTATTCTCGTTCTGTGGCTTTTTCTATGGCAAAAACTGGCGGAGGTGAGACGGTGGTCGCTCGCGGTGTTAAGGTAGAAGGCGATTTTATTGTTGAGGGAAATATTATCATTGAAGGCGAAGTACGTGGCACGATTGTCGCAAGCGGTGATTTGCAGATTGGACCAGAAGCGAAGGTTGATGCAGATATTAAGGCTGAGAGTGCAACAATCGCTGGAGAAGTTCGTGGCAATATGCGGATTAATGCCAAGCTTGATTTACTTCCATCCTCAAAGTTTACTGGCGACTTAGCGGCTGAAATCTTGTCTGTTGGCGCGGGTGCGCAGGTTAATGGCACGGTGCGTATGGGTGTGGAAGAGCCGCCAAAGCCGGCTCGTGGTAAGCGTGCTCAAGCTGTAAGCAGTGTGAGCGACGAAGAGGCTGAATAGTTTTTGTGTACTCGTACTTCTACGATGCATTTCTTCAGGATCGGAAATACGAGCGCGATATCGCGTTGCTTGAAACTCGTTTGACTGATCTCGGGATTATGGGAAAGATTACTCGTCTTGCCCTGTTTCGTGATGGCGTAGAGGTTATTCGAGATGAGATCGCGGATGGCGCAGATACTATTGTTGCAGTGGGAGATGATAATACTTTGCG
>DAORIP010000106.1:0-2811 GCA_035438565.1 bacterium
CGGTGATGATGCCTTTTGAGAAGGCGCTTGAGTTTGAAATGACAACATCAAAATTCGACAAGTCGTAGCTTTCGGTTGCAAGCGGCATGAGGGGGAGGAACCAGCGAAAGGCGCGGCGGGCAAACGGGAGGCGTTCCAGGAAAGAGGTACGAATGGTTTTATGTGCAAAAGCTTGGCCCATGACTGCTGGGTCGTAGCGGAGGGTATAGGTTGGAGCCTCAGGCCAAATGGCTTGGAGAGCCTCTAAAACACGTTCCGCGCCCCCATATTGGGTTAAATGGTCATGGATGAGGGCGACACGCATAAGCTCAGTTAATAGGCCCCTCTTCGGAAAAGGACCGCAATTGGTGTTTTTAAGAGAATAAGCAGGTCCCGCCACGGGTTCCAGTTCTCAATATAGTACATATCTAGGCGGACTTCGTCGTCAAAGTCAAGGTTTGCCCGTCCGCTGATCTGAGATAGGCCAGTGATCCCTGGTTTGATGGTGAGCACTTTTCTGTGCTCGGGCTTGTACATGGCGACTTCCTCAGGCAGGTGGGGACGTGGGCCAACGAGGCTCATGTGCCCAAAAAGTACTAGGTAAAATTCTGGAATTTCGTCCAAACTATATTTGCGCAAGATGCGTCCGACTGGAGTGACGCGGGGATCATTTTCAAGTTTAAACAACGGAGTGCCTTCGCGCATGTTGCCGTGGGCCTCAATGAACTTTGGGTCAAATCGGAATTTGTGAGCATCTTTTACCATGGAGCGGAACTTGAAGTACGGAAATGGTTTGCCGCCTTGGCCCACGCGTTGCACCTTTGTGCCGCTGGGAAGTTTGCGAAAGAGTACACTCCCTGGCTGCTCAAAAAAGAGCGCGACCGCAACAATGATTTGAATCGGCATGGTTAAAAGAATGAGAAAGAGTGACCCGACGATATCAAAAATGCGTTTATAGATTGCGCCCCAGCCATCAAGTGGGGTTGTAGGAACTTCAATGAGTGGCCGCCCGGCAAGCGTGTGCACGAGTGGTCGGAGCGAGCTACCGGGGAAAAGATCAGCGGAGTAAAAGAAGGTGAGATGATTAATGTCGGCAAAGGTTTTTATTTTTGCGATCTCGTCTTTGCTTGCGTCTGAGTTTGCAAGCAGGATGCCGTCGAGCTCACCATGTTTTTTGAGTTCGAGAATTTTGTGGACAGCCTCTTCCGAGAAGTGAGAGACATGGAGCGCGGGTGTATAGCCAAAGCGGGGAAACCGCACAAACCATTCAACGAGGGCATTACCACTTTTTGTTTTACCAATAACTGCAAGGAGCGTTGTTCCGATGCCGTAAACACGCAAGCCTCGTTGCAGGGCTCGTACGGAAAGTCGTTCCAGAAATACGAACACAATAGTGAGAACGAGGATCGCCAAAATGATGAACCGAGATTCAAACAATGCTCGCGAAAAGAAAGCTAAGATCAGAATTGCGGCGAGTGATGTGGTGCAGGCCAGAATGATACGCGAAAATTCTTCAGCAATACTTCTTGGCCGCATGGCATACAGGCCAGCAATCGTAAAAATACTCAGATACACAATTCCAAGCGGGAGAGCTTTTGCGAGATAGTCGTCAAAGGATAATCCAAATTGTATTGGTTTTAAATTCACAAAGAACGGCATGAAACGTAATGAGTACGCTGTCATGGCGGCCGCTAGTAATGCCAGGTAGTCGAGAGGGACAAGCATGGCCGCAAAGGCCAGATTTGCACGCTTCATATGGGCGCATTCTAACATAAAAACCGCCCTTGCGAGCGGTGATTATGGCGGGAAATACCGATAAGCCGAATTTTGTTGAAGAGTTTTTTACACTCTTCATGACGATCATCTCTCTAGCCCCATCATTGCTGACGGGATCAAGCGAACTACCAAATATGTTCTTGCACCAAAGCGGGTTTGCCGCAGCTGAACGTCACCGCCCAGCTGAGAGGGCTTTGACCCTCACGTTTCACCTTTGATCACCATGCCTTGCGGTTTAGGTGACGAGAATGTCTCTGTTGCGTCCTTCCATCTCTTTCGGGATGGTTGTGACCCTTTCCAGACTTGCGCCTGAAAAAGACTTTCCCTGAGTTTAGCTTGTTCACCACCTTTCCCAGATCTGAATCACGGAAATGTGGAAACAGGCGTATGCTCGGTCGCCGTTAGCGACGCTTCTGTCACTTCCGGATTGCTCCAGAAGGAGTGTTCGGACTTTCCTCCCCGCACCTTTTATGTGTCCTCGAGGCTGTGAGAAATACGCCTCTTAAGCTGTCCATATGCGCGACCAAAATCTTTCAATGCCAATTCTCGAGTTCGGGCATCAGCTTCACTGGTAAAGGCTTCGTAGTATACGAGCCTCCACGGTCCTCGATGTTTGGTATATTCCGAGGTTCCAGAGTTGTGCTGCTCGAGACGACGTTGAAGATCAGTCGAATAACCTATGTATAACGTTCCTAGTCGTTCACTTTTTATGATGTAGACGTAGAACATATCACAGGACACATAAAAGGTGCGGGGCGATCGTCTGGTATTCCTGCGGCAAAAGTATAGCAAAATTTTAGCTTTTTGTAAAGAAAAAGGGCCCCGTTTGCCCAAGACCGATTTATGGAGGAGACGCAAGGCGTTCCCGACCTCTACCCCGAGCGGGGGAAGACGGATACTGACTTGAGACTATCGGTTTGAGCAAACGGGGGCCCCAGTTGGAAGGAACGACTCGCGCCGCTAGCGCGCGAAGGACGGTTGCCCGGTGACGACCGCCGGACGACGCTGCTGCGCCATCTTCTGATCGTCGAGCGAACGCTCGGCGATGAAGGCGTT
>DAORIP010000107.1:0-2779 GCA_035438565.1 bacterium
ACATAAAAGCGTTGACGATGGTGGGGCGGATTATGTTTTAAAATGAGGCGTTCGTCAGACATAGGCTATTGTGACAAAAGAATCATCTTCATGTCTTCTTCCGGCAAGCCGGCACGAACAATCTTAAGCTTTGGCATTTCTTCTGACTGACATCCGAGCTCGCGCTTTAAGGCATCAACGGTTCCATATCCAGATGAACCCACATAAGAGGCAATCACGAGTCTCGGCTCAATCTGCGCTACCACCTCTGCAGCCTGTGTCGCCGAGAGAACGTCCTGGCCACCAGCAGGAAGAATGAGGATATCGATCGGTCCAAGGGCTTCAATGTCAGCCGCGGATAATGCTCGGTCAAGAGCGCCGAGCCAAGCAACACGCATGCCCTCAGCATCAAACCGGTAAATAGTGTGGGGCGTACCGTCCTTCTTTGGCGCATGAACGCCCGTCACAAAGACGCCTTGAATTTCGAACTCACCGGCATGCATCACCACAAAGGTCTTTCTCCCCTCTTCTGGGTGCTCCGGGGAAATTGCCGATAAATTATTCGTATCCTTGCCTGCGTGAGACTGCACTACAATAGAAGCTTCAAGTGGCTTGAACTTCACCTCAGTACTTGTAAAAGGATTTGTCACCAAAGTCACTTCAGCCTGTGCTGGTTTTGACGTCATCGTAAAGCTCCCCAAGCCATTCCAAGAAATTTGCATAGTCGCCCCCTAGTTTACCCTTGTTCATCAGCTTCTTCAAGCACCGTTGTCCAGTGGGCGATCTCTTGTTTAATTTCATCTTCTAAAGGATCCCGCTCAACAATTGACCAACCTTCCTCAAACTGATCGGCTTTGCCCTTAATCTCGTCAGCATACGACATATCGCGCTCCGCCATACCGCGCAGCTGATCAATCAGCTGCTGGAGTCGATCCTCCTCCTGCTTCCAACGGGCCACAAGTTCATCAAAATTTTGCTGACGCTCTTTGGCGCGCTCATCGCATTGTTTATTCAAAACGTCGTGAGCAGCTAAAATTGCTTGTTCAACCTGATACCGCTCTGTAGCCTCAAGGTCGCGCTCAAAGAGTTTACTATTCACATAATCCATAATGTGGACTCCGCTCTCCACCATTTTCTGGACCTTCTCCGCTACCGTGCCCTCAAGGCGCTTGACCACTTCAGTCTGCAGGCGCTGCTCTTCGTCCTGAGCACACAATTCAAGGTACGCCTTTCTATACGGAAACTCTTTTTTTCCAATCAAAATTAAAGCCTGACGAATCTGACGCTCCGTTACCGTGTCGCTCGCTGACAGCTCTTCATACAGCTTCTTTGCCTCCTCCACCACTTCTAGTGGTGTCAGTGGCACTAACTTATCAATCGAAATTTTAAATTCTTGCAAGAGATATTCATGAGGATGAGGCATATGGCAGTAGTTTACTACAGAAAACCAAAAACCCGCTGATCGGCGGGTCTGGTTAAACGATTTTTACTTCGAGTTTAGTCAGACGCTGCTCATGATGATCAAGTCGAGGAACGATCCCCGAATCCAGCATCTCACTCACCGCTTCAATGGTTTCATCTTTAGCTTGCTTGATCTCCTGACGTAACTCCGACTTTACGCGATGCTCTAACGCTTTAATCTCCTGTAACAAAATATCGTTGCTAAGTCTGATCCTATTATCAACAACCTGGCCCACAACAGCCTGTAAGGTCTTAATTTGCTCCTTCGAAAAATCCATATAGAGATCCATTACATCAAATCAAATCCGACTCAACAACCAGCCTATCTACTCAACTCCCCCTTGAATCCAGGCAGAGTATTTCAAAAACAAAACGACACCCGGTTTTCCGGATGTCGCGAGACGTGCCGAGTGCGTCGAGGCCAGCGAAGCTGGCCGGGAGCCAAGGACAGAGGGTCCAAGGCTCCCAAGGAATAAGTTGCCAAGTTCCTAGGGCTTGTACTCCTGGAGAACCGGCATGGCGTGGTAGTTGAACTGGTCCTCGACGTGGTAGCCGTACAGCTTCGCCCTACCGCCGTTGTGCCAGACGTTCGGCGAGTACCGCCACGAATCGTGACCGGGCACGCTGAGCAGCAGAGCGGCGGCCAGTGCGTAGGGCACCGTCTCGCCGTCCATCTTCTGCACCCAGCGCGGGCTCTGGCTGGCGTTCGCGATCACCGCGAAGCCGGCGAGTTTGCTGGCCTGGGCCTTCTGGACGCTCTCGAGGATGAGGCCGTCCTTCCGGTTCCAGTTCGCCCCGAAGTCCACGACCTCGATGACGATCCGGTTCGGAATGAAGGGAGCGGCGCCATCGATGAGCTTGACGCGGTTCTCGTCGACGTTGTCGTCGTAGGCCTCGGGCCACTGCCAGTAGCGGTCGCCGTGGGCCTCCTTCATGCGATCGCGCAGGTACACGAGGGTGGCGGCGACCGACTCCCGATAGGGGGTGACCACGATGTCGAGGTGCTTGTTCTTGGGCACCTCAGATTCGTAGCCGGCGATCGTGCCGTTCTCCATTGCGGTGGCGAGCGCCGCCTCGACGTCGTCGGGATTGATGCCGGGCCACTCCTTCACCATCGCGAGCTTGTCGGCGAGCGGGGTGAAGTGCTCGTGGATGAGCTTGAACTCGGGCTGGGTGGACAGGAACTCGATCCAGCACTCCATGAGCTCGTCGTCGGCGAGAAGCCTCTTCACCATCGCGATCGTACCGCCGAGGCGGAAGAACCGGGCGAAGCCGCCGGTTCGGCAGGCCTCTCGGGTGGCGCCGACCGGGTTGGCGGACGTGTCCCTCTTGCCCGGCT
>DAORIP010000108.1:0-2744 GCA_035438565.1 bacterium
CGAAAGCCATACCAAGCAACATAGGCACGAAAATCTTACCTGCAGCTTCTGGGTTACGACCAATGCTATTCATGGCCGCGTAGCCGATCAATGCAATACCGAGTGCTGGTGCAAAACCACCCACACCGATTGCAAGTGCCTTAGCGAGGAGCTGCATGACTTCTGGTGACATAAAAAGATAATTACTTAAGTCTAAAAGTCGAAAGTTTAAAGTCGAAAGAGATAAACGCTTTAGACTTGTGACTTTGGACTTTTGACTGAGAATGAGATCTCTCCGTAGACCCACCAGTCTGGCAAATCCACGGAGCCGCCCCATCAGGCATGAGCTGTCGAGTGTTTATCATGAGCTTCCTCCTCATGTCCATGCTCCATCGTCGCCACCGTCATGAAAACTAAAACAAGGAGTGAAAATACAGATGCCTGAATAACTCCAACTAAAATCTCCAAAAACATAAACGGGATTGGAACCACAAACGACACCAAACTCATCATCACTCCAATCAGGATTTCCCCGGCAAACACGTTTCCAAACAATCGAAGCGAAAGTGATGCGACGCGTGCAAATTCACCCACAATCTCAAGTAAACCAACAAAGAACTCGATGATCGCCACACCGATTGCGACAGGGCCTTTCGACAAAGCCTGAAAAATACCTCGTATGTTAACAAATTTACTGAAATAATTTGTAAAACCGATAGCCTGAATACCTGCCAATTGCACCACAATCACAGAAAAAGCTGCGAGCGCCAGTGTAAGGTTCAAATCTGAAGTCGCTGGGCGCAACAACGGAATAAGTTCCATCTCACCGTGCACAGTCTCATAAAAACCGATCGTTCCAGTACCCGGCAAAAGTCCAAGCCAGTTATTTGCAAGGATAAAGAGGAACAGCGTAGCTACCAACGGAAAAAACAACCGAGTCTTCTTTCTGTCACCAGTAACTTTATCAAACTCACCAAGCATGGCCTCAATCACGGCCTCAAAAACGTTGTGAACACCGCGCGGCACTAATGACGTACGACGAGAAGCGATAAGCGCGATCACTACAAAGACACCGGTAACAATCCAAGCATTCAGCATGGCATTCGTGACTGGAAAATTTGCCAAGTGAAAAATAGGTTCAGCTGCCAGTGCCGCTCCGAGCACTGGGTACTTTCGCGTCTGTGAGTTGTTTATACTCTCTGCCATAACGTTGTACCTTGTTAACTACCGCACTCATGCTGAGAATGAAGACAACGACCAAACTGACGAAAAAAATCAGTTGTTCGTAAGCAATATCCCTATACGTTGTCCGCAAGAGCACAGCCAGCAGTCCGGGAATCATTAATGTCCCCGTAATGTCTGCCATGGCCTTAAATGCAAACACGTAATACGGTCGCAGGTCATTTTCAGCCATAAAACCGCTCAAAGTATACGCCTCCCCAAGAGGAGCGTCAAGAAAAGCCGTGTAAAAAGAAAGAGGCCAGCCCCACGTGATGGGGCCGGCCTCATGGCGAGCAGTTACAAGAGAGCTCGCTCACGCTCAAGTCGCTTCAGGTGCTGTTCGACATTCTTGCGCGCAGCAATGGCCTGGTCGGCCTGAAGCTGCGCTGTCTTCGCTGCCTCTTTTACACGCTCGAGTTCGGCAGTGGCCGCGGTCATCCGCTCGTCGATTTCACGTCGCCGCAACTCCCGTTGACGACTTTGCTCTGCCTCCTCTTGCCGTCGAGCCTTGTCTTTGGTCACGAGCTCGATGAGCGTATCGCGCTCCAGTTCCAGGCGGTGGATGCGTTCCATGATGCCGTCGAGCTCGACCTCGCTCATCGCTCGGATCAAATCCGGTGCATCACGCAGATCACTGATGTCGAGGACATCGTACAGGTCTTGCGGTCGAGCCGGGGACAAGACCGCCGGCTCCTGGTTCGTGATGGTTGGTGGCGATTGCGCGACCCGCTCACCCGAAGGAGCCACCAGCTGGTAGCCGAGGCCGTGCAACAACACCAGGTAGTTGGCCCGACACCGCGCGGCAGTGATCGGCGGCTGGTCACACTTGTCGTTGTAGGCGTCGCGCAGCAGCTGCGCCTCCTCCGGATCGCAAACATGAACTGCAAGACCGAAATCGTCCGGACAGAGCACGACACCATGGTTCAGGAGAAACCGGTACAAGTCGTCCCGCTCCCCCTTCACCTTGTATCCGCATCCGTTCAGAACGCCCATGACGGCGTTCTTGTCCGGATACCCGCGACGCGGCTGCTCCGAAAGCAGCGCCGCAATCACCTGCGGCAAATTCGTCGGACGGGTCCCCGTCAGGCTGTAACGCGTAATCCGCGGACCACGCCCAGGGAACCCCGAAACGAACTTCCCTCCGTCACCCTTCGCCTTCACCATGATTGCCTCCGAAATGGCCAGGATTGGCCAGAATATCGCTAAGATAAGAAAAGAACGTAGGCATAAGCATACGTCCTCAATCCAATTTTGTCAATGTTAATCGGGCCTAGAAGGATAGACCAAAGAGTTGCTTGGCATTAGCCGTCGTTACGCGCGCTACTTCTTCAACCGACACCCCTTTCAATTCCGCAATCCGTTGAGCAATGTATGCAACGTTCACTGGCTCATTTCGCTTGCCTCGGTTTGGGGCCGGGGTTAAGTAAGGAGCATCAGTTTCGATCAAAATTTGTTCAAGCGGTACCGCCCGTGCAGCTTCCATGACATTTTTCCCAAAGGTCACAATGCCGGTAAAGGACACATAGAAACCAAGCTCACGATAG
>DAORIP010000109.1:0-2726 GCA_035438565.1 bacterium
CGGCATATTGCTCGATTGGAGGATGGCGATCACGAGTTTGCTTGGAGTGCCGATACTGAGCTCGTTGACGCTGATCGCTTACCGCTATGCTGACGCAAAGCAAGATGAGCTTAACGAGGCTTGGGATGAGGCGTCCCGCATGTTGAGTGAGTCGGTTCAAGGCATTATGCCAATTAAGGCATTCGTGGCTGAGAAGGCGATTCTGACGGAGCATACGCGTCACATGGAGCGGATTACGGCTCGTCAGGAAGCTTTGAACTGGGTATGGACTGCTCTCGATTTGGGGAACAGCGTTGTGCGATTGTTGGCGCGTATGGCAGTGGTGGTTATGGGATTGTGGCTCATTCAAAGAGGCACACTGAGCGTCGGTACTTTGGTGACATTCCTTGGCATGGTTGGCTATATCCTGGCGCCATTTGATTTTCTGATGGCCGACGTGCTCCGCCGCATGACGGAAATTCGTTCAGCCTTTGCCCGCATTAAGGAGGATTGGTCTGCGGAAAATAAGGTTATTGATGGGCCGGGAGCTAAATCACCACGTAAGATTTTTGGCGAGCTTGAATTTGAGCACGTAAGCGTTCAGTATCAAGCTGCAAAAAAGCCAACCGTCAAAGATGTTTCATTGCATGTGCGCGCCGGCACAAGTCTGGCAATCGTTGGGGCATCGGGGAGTGGTAAATCGACCTTTGTACGCCTCATTAATCGTTTCCTCGATCCGTCAGAGGGAAGGGTATTGCTTGATGGACGCGATTTACGTGAATTGAAAGTTGCTGATGTGCGAAAGGCTGTTGGAGTAGTGCAGCAGGAGACGGTGCTGTTTAACGATAGTGTTCTCAATAATGTGCGCTTTGCAGCTCCTGGAGCTACTCGTGCTCAGGTGATTGCGGCCTGCAAAAAAGCTCAAGCCCACGAGTTTATTAGTCGGATGAAAGATGGATATGACACGGTGGTAGGGGAGCGTGGCGGGAGGTTGTCCGGTGGAGAGCGTCAGCGTTTAGCGTTGGCCCGTATTTTCTTAGCGGACACCCCAATTCTGATTTTGGATGAATCAACAAGCGCTCTGGATTCTGAGACAGAACACAAGCTACAGTTAGCGCTCCAATCAGCCATGGAAGAGCGTACAACCATCATCATTGCCCACCGTTTATCAACGGTCTACATGGCCGATCAAATCGCTGTTATCGATCAAGGTCAACTTGTGGAGCTCGGCACGCATACCGACCTCATCCGCGAAGGTGGCATGTACGAAAAGCTCTGGCGCCTACAGTCAGGAGGTTATTTACCAGATTAAAAAAACACGAGCCGAGCGGCTCGTGTTTTTGATTTATCCTTCAAGCAAAATCCTTACGATATGCGGAATGTCCATGCTGGCCAAATTTTTTGGGATTACTTCGGCGATCTTTTTCTGCATGTCGGGTGCAACGTGTTCAGCGAAAGCATTTTTATTGACTTCAGGCACGCAGACAATGGCTTGAGCATAGCCTTCGTGGTCAAGCATTTCGCGGAGCCGTTCACCAAGCATCGCATAAAGCTCCTGTAGGCGGTGTTCCTTCATGGCATCAAAATCCGCTTCGCCCTGTCCGTGTTTTGACATGGAGCGTTCAACCGGGGCGATTTCAGGAGTTTCGAGAATTTCGATCTCGTCCACGTCGCGACCCTCAGCTTTTAAGAGCCGTGCGCGCTCGTTGTTTGTAACAGCGATAACGACTTTTTTCTCGAACGGGCGGTAATGGTCAGAAATTTGCATATAGCTATGGTTAAATACAGTTTAGCATTTTTATTCAATCATGTATGCTTTGCTCAGTATCAAATAATGTATTTCCTATGGAAGGTCGAGAATTTTCAAGATTTGCACCGAATGAGAATAGGGATAAACACAAAGAATTGAGTCCTTCCAGTCAACTGATTGAAGATTATTTCAAGCAGCACCCTGTTTTAATGGCTATTTCTGTTGATAAGGCGCGTACAATGTCAGCTGAGCAGCTGCAGAAGATCGAGCAGGAGTACAGCAAAGCGTGGAATGCTTGTGCAAGCATTGTTGTGCGTACACACGATGAAGGAGTGTCTGAAGAGCAGCGTCAAATGGTGAATGGCCGAATGGAGACCCTTCGGGAGTTTCGTGATGCGCTTGCTGAGATTACCGGCAAGCGAACTGAGATTTGGAAAGAGTTCTCTGACGAAGATTTGGCTAAAATCGCAGCCGATAATGATGCTCGGCAAGATTTAATTGATCGTGGACACGTCTCTGCTGATAAAAACCGTCGGGTGGCCTGAGCGTGTTACAATTTGGGTATATGCAAGGAGGGAAACTACGCGAAAAGCTTGTTTCAAGCATTCGCGAAGTCGTGTTTGGGCTAGAAGATAGCCTTGTGTCCACTCTCGGCACCGTGAGCGGTGTAGCGGTTGGGAGTGGTGACAAGTACGTCGTCGTATTGTCCGGCGTCGTACTTGTTTTTGTTGAGGCGGTTTCCATGGCGGCAGGAAGCTATTTGTCCTCAAAGTCAACGACACAACTTTACAGTGAGCGGGCCAAGCAAGATGAATCACGATTGTTGTCTGAGCGCATCACGGATGACGAATCGTTAAAAGAACTTTTTGAACGAAAAGGTTTCTCACCGAGTGATATCAAGGTGGCCATGACCGCCTTTGGTAAGGAGCGAAAGCTTTGGCTTGAGGAGGTTCGTCGTTGTGAGTACCGTTTTTCTCCAGCTGTGAGCTCCACCCCG
>DAORIP010000110.1:0-2722 GCA_035438565.1 bacterium
TGGATGAAATGATCCTGATGACCGATGTTTCAACCGACTATATAGAGTCCGGTGACATGATGGAAAAATACAATGACTATGCAAAAAAGCGCGGCTTACCTGCTATGAAAATTCAAGAGTTTGCGCAGAAAATGAAGATCAAAGGGTACGTATCAGAGCGGGTTGGACACGCTAAGCGAAAGGGGTATAAGCAGATGGTTTGGGAGGGGGACAACCCTAGGCCTCATGGAGATTAAACTCACCCGATTCAAGGCGAAAAGGGGTTCCGCAGGGGTTCCGCAAGGGGGTTCCGCAAGGCACGAAAATGCGGAACCCTTGCGGAACCCTTTGCGGAACCCCTCTCAGGTTCAATGCGGAACCCTTGCGGAACCCCTTTCGACAGGTTCAAATGAACCTACTGTTTTTAACTTTGCGGAACCCATATTTGAAAACTACCTTGAAAAGTTAGATGAAAAGGATGAATTGAACCTAAGTGAACCTAAAGCTGAAAATAAAAAAGTAGTTTTCGAAAATGGGTTCCGCATCGCCCTTAATCGGGCTGTTGCTCGTGATTCGTGGGGCCGCCAGTTTCGGGTCACCGGGCACTCAAAACACTTCCTCAACTTCCAAACAAAGACTGGCCCAGTCGTGCTTTCACGCGAGCGGGCTGACACTTCTCTATCCTTCGGATACCTGCACCAGTCGGGAGGAATCTGGCGGCAGACCTTTAATACGTTAGAAGCTATGAGAGATTCAGAAAATCTCTATCTTATAAGGAGCGCGCCTTTCGCTCACGTCAAACCCATCAAAGTAACGCAGATCATGCAAGACATCGTGGAGGTCTTCGGTGAGTTCTAAGCGGCAGATCAATCACGGGCACGATGGTGGCAATTATCGTCACCTGCTGGCCCCCGAGACCCGCGAGCGGTTAGAAGCCTTGCTTGATTTCAGCGGGCGGCAGGAAGAGCTCACTGAGAAGCGGAGAAAGGAGATTCAAGCCAGCCATGTCGAGAAGCCTGCCCACTGAAAAATCCCCCTTGCATCCCCCTATCTGTATTGAGTGCGGGACTTGTTTCAAAAAAAGTCTGCCCAAATCCTTGCTTTCCTATTTATGGGCGTATATAATAAAATAAGTAACCGGGCGATGCGCAAACATCCCCGGCACGGAGAACGAAAATGAACACTCACGCAACAATCGCCAAGCTCGACGGAAACAGGCTCACAGCCATCTATCTCCACCACGACGGGGGCATGGCCGGGAAGACGCTCGCCAAGCACTACGCTTCTCCAGGAAAAGTCGACGCGCTCCTTGCCCTGGGCAACTTATCATGTATTGGCAAAGAGGTTGGAGCCAGCAACAGCTTCGGAGATAGCTACGATCCTCAGACTTGCCTCGCCTATCACCGGGATCGGCGCGCCGGGCTTAAGGTCACCGTGGAAGAGCTGCCGGTAAACGAGTACGGCGTCGTCAATAGCACCGACATTTATAAGGCGCTCAATGCCCGCGGCTTGCCCGACGAATACGTCTATCTCTTTGTTGGCGAGGGTTGGCTCCGAATGCTGCCAGGGGGGATGTATGAACCGCTTTGCTCTCGCTGTGGAGGATTCCTAGGTGGGAATAAGTTTCAGTGCGCTGACTGCGACGACGAAGACTTCTACGCCCAGGAAGCAATCGGGGGCAAGGCATGAGCTTCCCCGCATTCGTTGCGATGAACCAACTTGTAACAAAGAAAATGACTTCTACACTCACCATCAATATTACCAAAGAGACAAAGAAAGCTCTTTACGTCGAACTGAGCGACGGTCGCCAAGGTTGGATTCAACGCCGCTGGATGCGAGCCGATGGAACGCTCACCCCAGCAGGCGAGGCGAATCTCAAGAGCCCGGCGCAGATCGAAGAAGACCGCAAGCCGAAGTTCGTAACGCTCAACGTGATTCGCGAATCTGAAAAGGCGGTTCTCGCCCGCTTCGATGGCATCGACATCCTCGGCAACGATCTGAATGTAGACCTTTGGGTTCCAAAATCTCAACTCGACAGCGAAGGCCGTGCACCTTGCTGGCTCATCGAAAAGAAGGCTACAGAATACTGGCTGGAAAGCGGAAACCGCTCCGTTCACGTTCAATTTGAGGCACACGCATGAAAGCAGACACTGGCAACCTAGGCAGAGCGTTCCTCTACTCATTTCGTGGCAAAGAGTTTGCCGTCACGAACTGGGAAGAATTCAAAGAACACAAAGACGCGTGGAATTCAGACACGGTGATCAAGCGAGTGATCGACACCTGCGAAAAGGCGATGAGACCGCTTGCTGTTGACTATCCTGAGGTTTGTCTGCGCGTGACTTGGACAAAGGCAACGCGTTGCTACCCTTCACGCCCGTGCGCGGAACTTGTAACCGTAGTGGATTGGGAGTACTCGCCAGCTTACGCGATCACTGACAATGGGCAAAAAATCATGAAAAAGACTCTCTATCGAATGCCGAAACAGGCTCGAATCGCTGACATTTTTGCCAAGAGGGACGAACGATGATCCCCAAATGGCTCATCGCCGAAGATGTTGAGGGCACGACTGGTAAACGCGGCAGGCCACCAGGCGGCAAAACAGGACAAAACGAGGTGTATTCTGAGATGATTGAAAAGCTCCGCGAGGTCAGGAACTGAATAAGCGCGGACGCCCCCTCGTGCTCTCTGAGCGAGGCCGGAAATACACCATCTATTGCACCCCAGCCGAGCGGGAAGCGATACG
>DAORIP010000111.1:0-2722 GCA_035438565.1 bacterium
CCAGTCATCTTGCTCAGCATTTTTAAAAATATTTTGATACTTATACGGTTATGCGTATGAGTACACGTACAGCAAACCGTATAAGTATCAAAATATTTTTAAAAATGCTGAGCAAGATGCGCGCGACAGTGAACGTGGTCTTTGGTCAAGTGAAACATGTGGAGGAAATCGCTGACGCTGTGTGTAAACGTGCTTGTCGCTCATGTCACGCGCCAGTATCATGAATGCATTCTCCTATCTCGATCGTGCTTATGCGCATCATGAGCCCCGCGTTTTCAAACGGTCACCGGATTCCTTCTCTGTATACGTGCGACGGCGACGACATTAATCCTGAATTACGTTTTGACGGCATTCCCAAGGAGACAAAAAGTCTCGCCTTGATTGTCGACGATCCGGATTCACCAAGCGGAAACTGGCTGCACTGGTCAGTTTGGAATATTGATCCAAGCGTTCGCGCCATTGCGGAGGATAGTGTTCCTGACCACGCCCACGAAGGCGAAACTGATTTTAGTGAAGTTGGGTACGGCGGCCCTTGCCCGGGCTACGGCGAGCACGAATATCGCTTTATGATCTTTGCGCTTGATGCCATGTTAGATGTGGCGGACGGCGCACCAAGACACATTCTGGAGGCTGCCATGAAGCCACATGTTTTAGCTTCTGCATCACTCACAGGGAGATATCAACGCATGAAGAAAGAAGCGCGGATCGCGAAAAACAAACTTAAGTTGAAAGCCAAGGAAAAATTGAAAGTAAAAGCCAAAGCCAAAAAACGTTAAGGACATTCCATGAGTACATTTTCGGACAAAGTCCTGGAGGTAGTACGAGCTATACCAAAAGGCTCGACGCTCAGTTATCAAGAAGTTGCCAAACGCGCGGGAAGCCCCCGTGCGTTTCGTGCTGTGGGCAGTATCATGCGGCAAAATTTCTTGTCTGACGTGCCGTGCCACCGGGTGATTTGTTCAGATGGCACTTTAGGTCAATATAATCGTGGTGTGGAAAAGAAGCGCACTTTGCTTATTGCTGAAGGAGCGATTGTGAAGTAGATATTGCACGATGCTAAAAAGTTCTGATAAAAAGACTATGTATGAAAATTACGCAGGTATCTCTATGTTTGTTTATACTAAGCTGTTTCATGTTCATTCAGCATCAGTATTCTTTGAGATTACTAGCGCGCTACAGTGTTGACACTTTTGCACGCCAAAATATTGCCGATAATCTGATTATCTTTTTGATTTTGTCTATTGTGCTCGCTGCGGCGTCATTGCTGCTTTTGATCGTTAGTTTTTTAAAAAAATGAGAGCCCTGCCGGCTACGCCGGTAGAGCTCAGCGAGTCAGATGTTGATACGATGATCTGACCTCGACGACCTGCTAGTGCGAGATGAAGAGGCTGTTGGCGACGGTGTTGTGTCCTCTTCACTTTGTTATCTATGACTATTCGAAAGAGCTTTTTTACGGTAACCTCCTGCCATGGAAGCCAAAGATGAAATCAAGCTTAAGCTCGATGTCGCCGAAGTTATTGGCGAATACGTCCCTTTAAAGCCGGCCGGGAGCGGGTCGATGAAGGGTGTTTGTCCGTTTCATGCGGAAAGAACGCCATCTTTTCATGTTTCAAGGGAACGCCAGATTTGGAAATGTTTTGGCTGTGATAAGGGCGGGGACATTTTTTCTTTCATCATGGAGATGGAAGGCATGACTTTCCCAGAAGCGCTCCGACACTTGGCTGCCAAGGCGGGCGTTGAAATTCCAGAGTATCGGGGAACGCCAGAGACTGACAAGCGCGATGTCTTAAAAGATATTCATAAAGTAGCGGCTGAGTATTACGCTTTGTGCCTGCGAGAATATCCAAATGGTCGAGCGGTGCGTGAGTATGTGGCTACGCGTCATATTGAGGCCGCGCTCCAGGAGAAGTTTCAGTTGGGGGCATCGCCGGATGATTGGGATGTAGTGTGTACATTGTTGGCAAAGAAGGGTTTTAGCGAACAAGCAATTTTGGACAGTGGTCTTGGCTTACGGAGAAAATCCGGGAGTGGCTTGGTGGATAGGTTCAGAAGTCGGCTCATGGTTCCTTTATGTGACGCGTCTGGGGCGGTGGTTGGGTTTACGGCACGCGTTTTACCAGGAGCGCCGTCGGATCAAGGCAAATATGTGAATTCACCTGAGACGGCAATCTACCACAAGGGTGCGATGCTTTATGGCTTACATTTAGCCAAGACGGCTATTCGTAAGACGGGTGAAGTGATTATTGTGGAAGGCAATTTGGATGTAATCGCTTCTCATAAGGCAGGGATTGAGAATGTGGTGGGGAGTTCTGGAACTGCACTCACAGAAACGCAGTTACGCACACTGGCGCGTTACACCAAGCGTCTCGTTTTCTGTTTGGATGACGATGCAGCAGGTTTTGCGGCTGCGAAACGCGTCGTGGAGTTAGCCATTCATTTGAAAGCAGCAGATCCTGCCTTGCAGTTTGACGTGCGTTGTTTGGTGGTGCCGGCGGGAGTTGGGAAGGACCCAGATGAAATTGTGCAGCGTGATCCGGCGGAGTGGGTGCGTATTGCTACCAGTTCCCAAGAAGTAATTGAATATTATTTCCAAAAAGTCTTCCGACTCTTTGAAGAGCAGGGTGGGGCAGCGAGTGTTGAAGCGCGTCGGCGTTTGATTGATGAGCTTTTGCCGCAAATTGCGAGAGTACAGCGCCCGGACGGACGGCATTTGTATTTATTG
>DAORIP010000112.1:0-2715 GCA_035438565.1 bacterium
GACGTGCTGGATGATACCGGGGAACTTCTGACAAAATCTCGGACAATGGAGGATCGAGGGGCGGGGGAGGTTGATAAAGGTCAGTATGATAATAAGGTGGATATACTTGGAGTCACTGGTACGTGCGCGCTATGGCGAGCTTCGACGTTAAAAGCCGTAAGTGTTGATGGTGAACCGTTTGACGGCGATTTTTTTGCTTATCGTGAAGATTGTGACTTAGCGCTTCGTGCTCGTCGTTCCGGTTATAGGGCGAAGTTTATTCCCTCAGCTAAGGCTCACCATTACCGTGGCATGTATGGAGCTGCGAATCGTACGCTCTGGCAACGTATTATTGATCGCCGTAAGCAGCGACCATTCCCTGCGGCGCTTTCAACAAGAAATCAACTGTTTTTTTTGGTAAAAAACCTCACCGTAACAGACTTTTTTACGTACGGCATTTGGATTTTGCCAAACGAATTTTTCCGAGTTTGCTATGGCCTTGTACTCGAGCCACAAACCCGGAGTTTATTGCTAAAAAGCCCGATTTTATTCATGAAAATGCTGAAGAAGCGGCGGCAGGTCTTTGCGATTGCTCAGGAATCGGGTAAGGTGATCCGCGCCTATGTCGGTGCCTGATGTTTCTATTCTTATCGTTCACACTTTTGAACAGCGTTTGATTCGTCAGACGTTGCGTGGAATTCGACGCGCAGCTCCACAGCTGCACGTCGAAATTTTGATTATTGATAATAATCCTGCTGCCGGAATTGCCGACATGCTGAAGCGCGAATTTCCAGAGGTGCGCTATTTTGCAAAACAGAACGAGGGTTTTGGTTCCGCCATGAATATTGGCATGAAAGCTGCCAAGGGTAAGTATATTTTGGTCTTCAATCCTGACATTATTATTTCTGCGGGCGCGCTTGAAAAATTATATACTTACATGGAACAACACCCTGATGTCGGTATCGTGGGTCCGAAGCTTTTGAATGCCGATGGGACGCTCCAGTATTCTTGTAATCGTTATCACGAAGTACTCGTGCCAATTTTACGCCGTACACCGCTTGGAAGATTGTCGTTCGGAAAACGGAAGGTCGATCATTTCCTTATGAAGGACAGTTCTCATGATGAGATTGTTGAGGTTGATTGGCTCATGGGAAGCTCGTTGTTTACGAGGGCGGAGGCGCTCGGAAAAGTCGGTTATTTTGATGAGCGTTTTTTCATGTATTTTGAAGACACGGATTTGTGCTGGAGATTTTGGGAGGCGGGGTACAAGGTTATCTATAATCCAGAGGCTGTCATGGTACACTATCATCGACGCGCTTCAGCTGACGGCTCGCTTTTTAAGCAATTGCGTTCGCCGTTAACGTGGCACCATATTAGAAGCGCTTATAAGTTTTTCCGGAAACATTCCGGGCAAAAAAATCCGCGTGAACTCGCACAACTTTCTTCAAGCTGAACACCGAGATTTGCACGCGCCTATACTTGCGCCGGTGCAGATTTCCAAACCAAAACGACCCGCCTTCCGTCGGCACCTTTTCATTCTGGCATTTTTAGGTTTTTCGGTTACGGTTATTTTGACGCTTATTGGTACCGCTTATTTACTCGACGGTGCACTGCGCGTGAAGTCTGCGATGAGCGAAGGCGAGACGGCTATGAACGCAGCTGATTTTTCAGCCGCTACTGACGCCCTTGATAAGGCATTGTCGGGTCTGCATGAAATGAAATCAGGTTTTCCATTTTTGAGTTATTTGAAGCCTGTTCCTTGGGTGGGTGAGCAGCTTGGGGGTGCCGAGGCAGTTGTTGATGCGGCGCTTGAGACTGTGGAAGTTATTCATACCGGACTTGTCGTGGCTCAAGATGTACTCGCTACCGCTTCAGGGGCTGGTGATCTTGTGCTTGGAGCCGATGGTTCTGGTGTCGCAGTCCCGTACGCAGACCTAACCGACGAAGATAAGCGTTTATTACTTACGGGTTTAGCTTCATCATTACCCCAGTTGCGGGATATGCAAGTGCGTTTGCGTTTAGCGCAGGCCGATCTTGACCGCTTGGATGAGTATCGACTTACCCCGGCACTGAAAGCGGCTGTTCAGCCACTTGAGGAGTTGATTCCCGATCTCCTAACAAGTGTTGATGTACTTGTTCCGTTTGCCGCTATTGCTCCGGAATACGGGGGCATTGGAGAGGATAAACAGTTTTTAGTATTATTCTTAAATAATACCGAATTGCGCCCGGGAGGTGGCTTCATTGGAGTGTATGGGCTCATGGTTATCCGTGATGGTCAGATTAAGAACATGATCACCGAGGACTCGTATAGTATCGACGCCTTTGTTCAGGGCAACCCAAATTATCATGTCAATCCACCACCACCGCTCGTGTCTTATCTGACTCAGCCGGTATGGTATTTCCGTGATTCTTCTTGGTCGCCAGATTTTGAGCAGACCGCTCGAGATGCAACGCAACTCATGCGCCAGGAAATCGCGTTTGGGGGCCAGCCAGTCCCGGAAATTCACGGCGTGGTTGGTTTGACGCCGTCGTTTATTTCTCGACTCCTAACTTTTGTTGGACCAATTACTGTTGAGGGCCAAACGTTTACCGATGAAAATATCGCGGACTTGCTTGAGTATCAAGTTGAAAAAGGATTCGAAGCGAACGGTATTCCACTTGAGCAGCGTAAGGAAATTGTAAGTACTCTTACGGACGAGCTGGTCGAGAAGTTATTAGATCTGCCACCATCATCAT
>DAORIP010000113.1:0-2664 GCA_035438565.1 bacterium
CATATTGCGAGAGTACAGCGCCCAGACGAACGGCATTTGTATTTATTGCGCATGGCTGACGCCACGCACGTAGGCACCGATGTGCTTCAGGCTATGGTCGAGGAAGTACGTGTTAAGGAGGCGAAGGTCGATAGCACGAAGCTAAAAGTCCCCGTTATGGCAGCGGCCCTGAAGACTGCTCCGCAAAGTATTTTAAGCTCAACTGCTACGCCAAAAGGCGGCGCTCCAATATCCCCAACCACGCCAGAGACCCAGGCAGCGGCCTTATTGTTTGGTTCGGCGCTCCGATACGAAGCCTTCGCTCCGGCAATTTTGGCTAATGTTCCACAGGACGGACTTACTGAGCCGTGGAAATCGCTTTACATGAGTCTCGAAGTCGTTTATACTAGCCAACAAACGCAACCCACCGTACCACCCCAAACCCTTTTTTCGCGACTACGGGCATATCTCGAGGGGCAGCAGCAGGTCCAGGCTATTCATACGCTTGATGCCGTTGCGCTCCGTATTGATGAGATCTTTGCCGGTCTGACGCCAACAAGAGTACGGCAAGAGGTTGAAAACCACTTAGCGCTGTTTGCCTCGGCGCAACTCATGAAGAGGCGTAAGGATCTGGAATCCGCAATTCGTCATGCCGAACTGGCGGGCGATTCGTCACGTTTGACGGAGTTATTAGCGGAGTATTCCAAGCTCATCTCACGTCCTGCTGCCAGCTAGTCCGTTGTCTGGATTGGTCTGGGGTAGGGAGTCTCATCTATGGCACAGAAGAAAGCACAGGCCTTAAAGAAACCTTTAAAAAAATCATCCGTGCCGCCTAAAAAGAAAGTTGCTAAAGGAGTTGTAAAGAAGGTTTTACCAAAGAAGGTGCCGGCCAAGCTCATTCCGGATAAAAAAAGCAATCCACCAAGCGAAGAGGCGTTGAATCGTATGATTGAACGCGGGATGACTCGTGGTTTCGTGACTGAGAACGAAATCATTTTTGCGTTTGGCTACGTGGAGGATCACGTGGAATTGTTTGAAGAGTTTTTAAACAGACTTGAGCGCAAGGGTCTGCACTTTGTGGAGATGAAGGAGGGTTTTCTTGGTGGATCAAAGTCTCGTGATGATGTTTACGGTAAGTTGCGTATCGCAGTCGATAAAAAGACAGACACTTCAGTAAGTACGGAATTGACGCAGGATAGCATTCAAATGTATTTGCGCGAGATTGGAAAAATTCCACTCTTGAACGCAGAAGAGGAGGTAGCCTTGGCTCGACGCAAAGAACGCAATGATAAAGAAGCGGAGCGTCGTTTGATTGAGGCAAACCTGCGTCTCGTGGTGTCTATCGCTAAGAAGTTCGTAGGTAAACAGCTGTCGCTGCTTGACTTGATCCAGGAGGGTAACGTTGGTCTGTTCCGAGCCGTGAAAAAATTTGAATATCGTAAGGGCTTTAAGTTTTCAACCTACGCCACCTGGTGGATTCGTCAGGCGATCACCCGTGCGCTTGCTGATCAGTCCCGCACTATCCGCATCCCGGTTCACATGGTAGAGACTATTAACAGGTTTAAACAGGTAGAACGTAGACTTATTCAGGATCTTGGTCGTGAGCCTTTACTTGAGGAATTGGCTGCTGAAATGGACATGCCGCTTGAGAAAGTCCAGCATATTCAAAAAATCTCTCAGGAGACGGTGTCACTTGACACTTCGGTCGGAGATGATGATGATGACTCCAAGCTCGAGGATTTCATTGAGGATGTGAAGAACCTGTCGCCGGATAAGGCGGCAGCCAGACAGCTCCTCAAGGATTACGTGCATGAGGCCATGAAAGACCTTACGCCGCGCGAGCAAAAGATTCTTGAGATGCGTTTTGGCTTGGAGGACGGGGTGTCGCATACGCTTGAAGAGGTGGGTCGAGAATTCGACGTTACCCGTGAGCGTATTCGTCAAATTGAGGCCAAGGCACTTGAGAAGATTCAGCAGAAAGACATTATTCAAAAACTCAGAGATTATTAAATTGAGTTTTAACCCTGTTACGTTCTCTATGGACAACGCTAAGCCAGTGACTGCAGAGGAGATTGCAAAGATGAAGAAAAACGGTAAGACCATGTTGGCGGTGTCTGCTGGTATTTTTGTTCTCGTAGTTATTCTTACTATCGCCGGAGGCGCGCCTACCTGGATGATTATTTTGGTGGGTATGTCTTTAGCACTTGGTGCTATGGAGCTGCGTAAGGCGAAGAAGGCTGAGGAAGCTATGAAGAAGGGCGGCGCCGCTGTTCCTCCTTCAGAGCCAGCCGCCTAACTTCTATGAACGTGCTTGCCATGAAGCGGAGGGCCTTGGCAGCGATTACGCTTACTTTGGTGTTACTTGCGGTCGTGATTTTCTTAAGCGCTGCGGGCAAGACACCCATTCTCCTGATTCTTCTCACTCTGGCTGCGGCGATCTACGCCGGACAAACGTTGTGGGTTTTGCGAAAGGTGAATAAGTAAAAAAAAGATTGGCCGCCCGGAAGGTTCCGGGCGGCCAGTTTTTTGTTTAGAGCTTGGCAACGAACTCCTGTTCGTCAATTCCAAGCGTCAACAACGTCTCACGCAGGACCCGTTTGTTGTGCCGCGGGTTCTCGCGTCCGTGTGGGTTCAGGAACGCGGCGCTCCTGTCACCGAGCACGATTTTGGGGTGTTTACCTCCAG
>DAORIP010000114.1:0-2644 GCA_035438565.1 bacterium
TGCATTGCCGCGCCAGGCCCGGCTCGTCCGCGCCCCGCCACGCCCTGACTCGCCACGCCCAGTGGTGTTGCCACCGAAAAGCGCACGCATCCATGCGCTTGCCGCTGTCATCCCTTCCTCCAGCTCTCTTTCATCCGCCGAAGCTGCTGCCCGGCGACGCGGGCAATGTGGGAATTGATCCGCTTGTTGGCGGCAGCGCGCAGGGCTTCGAGTTGGGCGGAGGTCATGAATCAGTCGCAGAGTTCTTCTGTTTCAAGTTCGCCGATAAATGACTGCTGTTTGATCTCGCCATCAAAATCGGTAAACCTGGCCTTCGCCATGCTGAGATTGATCTTCGCCTGCTTGAAATACGAGTCCTTAAGTTCGACTCCGATGGCCTTCCTACCCAAGCTGACCGGGCTGTAAACCTCGCTCCCGACACCCATAAAGGGCGTCATAACGATTTCGCCGTGGTTGGAGTAAAGCTCCACGAGGCGGTCGATCACGTCCAGTTGGAGCGGGTGGACGTGCTTTTCATCGTCATCCTCTTTGCTGTCGCGGAATGGCAGCACGTTGTCGATCCGAATGTCATCCCAAACGCTAGAGGCGTATCGCTGCCAGATGTAGTGCGACAGCTTGTTTGACTTCGGGTCTGAGTGATCCGCGTAGGTGTTTTTCAAATGCTCCCAAAGTTCATCGGCTGTGAGCTTGGTTTCGTTCGCGTTGTTGAATGCCTGCAAAATGTTTGGCAGGATTGGCGTCGCTCCAAAGTACCGCTTCAGTCCTTCCGGGTGCGTGACCGGAACGGCGTTATCTCCATTCTTTGTCAGAATCAACACGTAATCAGGCATGGCTGTGAAGCACTGCGTAGAGTCCTCAACGATCAGCTTGTGCATCAGGCTTTTGACCATCGTCCGCATCCGAACCTTCAGCGGCTCTTTCCAAATGGTGATCCGGTTGCGATACTGGAATCCATACTTTTCGTGCAGTCGGATGATTTCATGTGGGAAATCCCAAAGGCGGCAGGAGTTGTCAAAAACGTCCGTGCAATGCACCGCAGTAACCCGGCCTGGCTTTGTTACACGGCCCATTTCAGCGATCAGGTATTCATACTGTTCAAGGAATTGCTCCTTGCTTTCGCAGTTGGAAAAGTCGCGGTGATCGCTGGAATAGTTGTAAAGCCCAGCAAACGGCGGGCTGTAGATTGACAGATCAACGCTGCTATCCGGTATCGCCTTGATGACTTCCATGCAATCGGAGTTATAGATTGCGTAGTCTTGCGTGATGACTTGATCTTTTGTCGTGCTCATGCCATGAACTCCGGTAGTTTGGTTTGTTGATTGAATGGTTTGGTGTGAAAGTTGAATGGTCTGTTCGCGGCCTGCACCAGATTTCCGTACAGCGTGATGGCCTTCTCTGTCTTTTGCTTCAGGGCTTCGATTACCCGCTCTTGGCCTTCGCTGATAACCATGTCGCACACCACTTCGGATTTCTGACCAAACCGCCAGAATCGGCGAATGGCTTGGTAATACTGCTCATAGCTCCATGTCGGGAAAAACACGGTGTGATTGCAGTGCTGCCAGTTCAAGCCCATGCTGGTCATCTTTGCCTTTGTAATCAGGCGCTTGATTTCGCCCCTGGCAAACGAGACAAGAATCTCCTCTTTCTGGTCGATTGACATTCCGCCGATAATTTCTACAGCCTCACGATCCAGATCTGAAAGCAGTTCGCTTTCGTCGTTCAGGTTGCACCAATAGACGGAGGTTTTGCCGCTTGCCAGCGATACAGCCCGTTCGCACCGCTCTTTGACCGTCAGCTTTTGTTCTTCGCGAACCTCGGTCATGGTTGCCGCTGGCATGGCAAACAATGCGGCCTGGCCGTCAATGCACCATGTATCGGCGTTGTTGACGATGTGGTTATTAATCTTGAGCGGCGGCAGGTCATAGCCTTCGTCGGAGAATCCAAGGTCCGAAGGCTTTTTGATCATGACTGACCACTGATTGACCCATGCGAAAAAGTCAGACTCAGCATGAGGCTTGAGGTAAAATTTTTCTCCGATGTTTCGGTTGTTTGAATCAACGCTGCCTTGGTTCGACTTAAAAAACCTCGTCAGCATGTCCATATATCCCATGTAACCAAGTGCCTCGGAGCTGTTTCCAAGCTCGATAAAATCGTTTGGCGATGGCGTGGCGGTTGACAGAAAACGATACGGAACGCGCTTGATGAATGCGACCACCTGATCGCGCGTTTTTCCTGCAAAGTTTTTCAGGATGCTTGACTCATCCAACATGACGCAGGTGAAATCGTCAGGATTCAAAAGATGCAGCCGCTCATAGTTGCAAACCACAATTTTTTTCGTCATCCGTGCATCTTTGATGTGTTCAATATCTGAAACGCCTATGCGGGCGGCTTCGTCAATGAACTGGAAGGCTACAGCAAGCGGCGTGAGAATCAAAACTCGCCCGTTGGTTTTGAGAATGACGTTTTCAGCAATGGCAATCTGAATCAATGTCTTGCCTAGCCCGGTATCGGCAAACACGCCGATACGCCCCTTTTTCAAGGACTTTTCAATAATCGCCTGTTGAAAATCAAAAGCTGAATTTGGCATCCAAACCGGATCAAAACCAAACGATCCAGACGTATGGCGCTTTGCAGAAATGAAGTT
>DAORIP010000115.1:0-2593 GCA_035438565.1 bacterium
CACAAGTACCCTTGAAATGGTGGTCTTCCCGAAGACCTACATTAAGGTTCGTGACAAGCTTTTGCCAGAGGCTTTTGTGCTTGTTACGGGCAAGGTTTCCGTACGAAAGCGCGAGGAGTCAGAAGCACAAGAGTGGTCTGTGCTTGTGGATTCACTGATTAGTTTTTCGGAGACTGACATTCCAGACTTAGGCCGTATGCTTGCCTCTGGGGATTGGCAGGAAGATGTTGCAAAGCGACAGGTGGTTGATGCTGCACCTAAAATTCAGACGCTAAATTCGGTGAAAAAGTCTGAAGGGTTGCAGATTATTGTTCCAGAAAAGCCGGGGAATGATTTAGTCATGAAGCTGCGGGATGTTTTGAAATCGGCGCCAGGCACGACTCGGGTGTACCTCATGGTGAATTCAGGCGGAGAAGATAAGAAGATTGCTACAGAATATAGTGTTCTCGCTACCCGCGACACGATTAGCAAGATTGCGGCCGTCGTTGGAGAGAATAATGTAAGATACTAATATCTAGGTTTTTAGCTATGTTATAATCTAGCTATCTATGGTTAAAAATGCACCTAAGAGCGAAGTTCGCTCCGGCGCAGGGAGGAAGCCATTGTCACGTTCGCTGCGAATGTATCAACATATCGCGGTGGCTTTTGTTGTCATCACCTTCCTTCTCTTGCTCTGTGTTCTTTATCTTTCCGTATCACGTGCTACGATTCGCGTTGTTGCCGACCCTAAAGTTATCGATGTTGAAGCGAGAATTGATGTCGTAAAGGATTCGCCGGTTGAAAGTCAGGTTCAGGGCGTAGTAGCTGAGACGGTGATTGAAAAGAGTCGTGTATTTACGTTGCCATCAGAGGGCGCTAAGCCAGTTGAAGGTAAGGCGAGTGGTTATGTTACTTTGATCAACGAATCCGCAAAGGATCAGCCGCTTGTAGCTACGACACGGCTGATCTCACAAGAAGGCATTTTATTCCGATTGCAAAACGCAGTCACGGTTCCTGCAGGTGGTCAGGTTGAAGCCTTTGTAAAAGCTGATTCAGCTGGTAAGGCAGGAGAAATCGGTGCATCAAAGTTTACTATTCCGGGATTGAACGCGACGTTGCAGACGCAGATTTACGGCGTAAGTGTGGCTGGTATGACGGGAGGCGTGCAGTATGTACGTGCCTTGTCGCAAGCTGATATTGATAACGCGGTGGATGTTCTTGCCGGAGAAATTCTCGCTGAAGCGAAACAGACATTGAGCGCAAATGCTGATCGAAATGTTCTTGATGGCGAATCCTATAGTTTGACTACGGTGTCTCAATCTACTGATGCCGCAGTGGGTGCAGAGGTGGGTTCCTTTACGCTCACGTTAAAGCAAAAGGTGGCCGCAGTTTATTATCCAAAAGTTCAAGTCCAAAATACTGCTGAACGCCTTTTATCTGAGCAAGTTCCTGACGGTTTTCAGGTATCGCTCGTGAACCGCCAAACATCCCGCACTGAAGTAGAGGAGATTGATATCAAAAATAGCACGGCTGGCATTACGGTGTATCTGGACGGTTTGTCCATGATCTCTGAAGACGCACAGACGCTCGATAAAGATCGGTTCGTGGGTCGGGCTCCGCATGAGGTGATTACGTTGCTTCAAGCTTCAGAGGCTATTCAGGATGTGTCAGTTTCCTTCACGCCATTCTGGTTGAAGCGCGTGCCAACCCTTCAGGATCACATCAAAATCATTATTGAGGAGCCTAAACAGTAGATAGTAGACGGTAGACAGTTGTGTTTAAGTTTTTTTGCTCACGAACTGTCTACGGCGAGCTATCTACAATCTACTTGACCGTCAGCCCCTGGCTCGTTATAGTGATTTTATTCGCGACGATCGGACTACCAATCCGGGAGTGAAAAGACAATTCAAAAAGTGCCTCGACCTCAAGCGTTGGCAAGAGGAAGAGGAATTCGGGTGGAACCGTCGAACTCAAGTTTGACCCCGACCAGCGTCTCTTTAAGACATTGGTCGGTTTTTGTTTAATTACCTATGAACCCTCAAGAACTTGAACACTATCGTCACTCGTTAGCCCACCTTCTCGCTGCCGCTGTGCTCGAGATGTATCCCGATGCTAAACGCACTATCGGTCCAGCTATTGAAGACGGCTTCTATTACGATTTTGAATTCCCAGAACCAATTTCTGAGACCGAGCTTCCAAAGATTGAGAAGCGCATGCGAAAGATTTTAACCACCTGGAAGTCATTTGAGCGCATCGATGTGAGCGCCGACGAAGCTCGTAAAGAATTCGTGAACAATCCCTATAAGACTGAACTCATCAACGAGTTTTCTAAGGACGGTCAGAATCTGACGTTTTATAAGTCTGGTAATTACGTCGATCTCTGTCGCGGTGGTCACATCGAAAATCCTAAAGATATCGATCCCGAGGCCTTTAAGCTCACTAAGCTCGCTGGTGCATACTGGCGTGGAGATGAGAACAATGCTCAGCTGACCCGCATCTACGGGGTGGCTTTTGCTACCAAAGCAGAGCTTGATGCTCACCTGACCATGCTTGAGGAGGCCAAGCGTCGTGATCACCGTAAGCTTGGTGTTGAGCTTGATTTGTTTGCATTCTC
>DAORIP010000116.1:0-2578 GCA_035438565.1 bacterium
CCGAGCTCGCTCATCACCGTTGTGACGCGGATGCCTTTCTGACCTACACATGAGCCAACTGGATCAACGTGTTCGTCTGCTGAGTACACGGCAATCTTAGTGCGCGCACCGGCCTCGCGGGCCGTAGACTTGATCTCCACGGTGCCACTTGCAACCTCAGGTGCTTCCTGTGCAAAGAGGCTTGTGATGAACTTCGGATGCGTGCGGGAAACTTTGAGTGATACACCCCGCGGTGTTTCCTCAACAGCGTAGAGATAAGCGCGCAAGCGTTCACCGCGGCGATAGTATTCGTTCGGAATCTGTTCTTCGCGCGGGAGGATTGCAGTAATGCGGCCAATATCGATGAAGACGTTGCCGCGCTCCATTTTCTGAATCGTGCCACTGACGATATCTCCCTCGTGCCCACCGAACTCGCTCATGATGGCGCCGTGCTCGGCCTCGCGGATACGCTGGATGATGACCTGCTTTGCAGTCTGGGCAGCAATACGACCGTAATCCTCCTTAGACTCGAGCGGGAAGGAAATCTCCTCGCCAACCGTAGCATCGGACTTCATGATGCGGGCATCTTCGAGCAGGATGTGGTGCTCTGAGTTGAAGCGTACACGCTCATCGTCTTCTGGAAGGTCAGGGGTGTCCTCACCTTCGGCGACATGATAAACAGTGGAATCGTCTACGACGACTTTGATTTGATAGAAGTTGGTCTGGCCAGTTTCCAAGTCGAAATGAGCCCGGACAATCTGTCCACGCTTGCCGTAATCTTTCTTGTACGCAGCTGCGAGCGCCTGTTCGATGGCGTCAATGATCTTCTCGCGGGGCACACGGCGCTCGGTTTCGAGCTGGTCGAGGGCTATTTTGAGTGCTTTGAGGTCTAACATATATGTTTTTGCCTTATAAAATAAGGCTTCACTATTAAATTTTGCTAATTTTAGTAAAAAAATGGCCGGCTTTTCAGGGCCGACATACCAAAAACCTTATTTACTAATACCCTTATTATACTCTTTTTAGGGTACGAGGTCAACGCCGGGCTCATGGAAGGGGGTGCAACGGCGAATTCGAGACAGGCCCAGCATGGAACCTTTAAAAAACCCATATTTTACAATAGCTAGCTTGGTGTACTCTGAGCAAGATGGGTAATATATACATGTTGGTCGGCTTTTGCCGAAAATACGCGGAAGAAAGCCGGTGTCTGGAGACAGAACCTTCTGATAAAAGGCTATAAGTAAGAGAGCTAGCTGTTTCATGACCCTTAGTATATCTTTATTTTTTCTTTATGCTTACTTGAAAAACCCAGTTGAGAGCAGGGCTTTTTCAAGCTCGGCCGTCAGTTCGGCAATAGAAACCTTTATATCTGGGCTTGTATAGGAAATGAGCAGAGCCGCGGTTGGGGATATACGGTGGATAAGCGGCTTCATGGCTGAGTATCCTCTCCTTCTCAGCTTGTTTCTCAAGACGGCCGAAGGAGCAACCTTTTTTGAGGCGGTGAATGAAACCTGAGGGCCTGAAATCTGTGGAATACCTGTGTATAAAACAAGAAACCGCGAAGTTTTTAACCTTCGGGCTCTTATTAGGTGCCGCTCAATGGTCTCTTTTGTGAGCCGTGAGTGCTTGGGCAACATAGATTGTAGGGTTTTATTTAGAGGAAACGGTAAGCTTGGCGCGGCCTTTGGCACGGCGCTTGGCAAGGATCTTGCGTCCCGAAGTCGACTTCGAGCGGACGAGGAATCCGTGGGTCTTTGCGCGCTTGCGCTTCTTTGGCTGATACGTGAATGACATGCGGCTACTATAGCATAAAAGAATCAAATTACAAGGACTTGCAGGCAGGCTCCCGTGGTATCATGTTTTCCACAGGTTGTGCACAGGGATATTCAGTTGTGACGACTTCGCTTATAAGCTTCGAGATATATACTCTACTCATGGATACAAAAGAGCTCTGGAATCATTGCCTGGTCGAGATGGAAGGGGAGGTTTCGAAGGCCAATTTCAATACATGGCTCCGTGATACCTCACTCGTAAAGGAAGATGCTGGCACTGTATATGTTGGCGTTCCAAATGAATTTGCCAAGGATTGGCTTTCAAACAAATTCCACAAGCTCATCATGCGTGTCTTACGTAATGCCTACGAACACACGAGAAATGTCGAGTATGTAGTGGTTAAAGGTGATCCAAAACAACAAAAGATTGGCCAGCCTACACACCTCAAACCTGAATTTTCGGTAAATCAAGAACTGCCGATCAAAGACCTCTATATAAATAAGGACGACAACCTCAATCCCCGCTACACGTTCGATACTTTCGTCGTTGGTCCATTCAATGAGCTGGCGTATGCCGCCACACAGGCAGCAGTCGCCCGTCCAGGTAAGCAATACAACCCGCTTTTCATTTATGGATCCTCTGGTCTTGGTAAAACTCACCTTATTCAGTCGGTAGGAAACGCTATTAAGGATAAGTTCCCTGAAAAGAAGGTTTTTTACATTACGCAGGAAAAATTCGCTAATGATTTTATTGGCTCAATGACTACCAACAAATCAAGCGGTAGCAATATGGCTTTTAAGGAGAAGTACCGCAAATATGATGCCAT
>DAORIP010000117.1:0-2548 GCA_035438565.1 bacterium
CTCAAACTCCTCGGAGACCGATTGAGACGTGAGGCGGATTGTTTCGTCATTACCCCACAGCCAGGCGAAATCCTGCAGGTGGATGAAATCCACGATTACGAACTCGAACAACTCGTGTTCGCAACCGTGGGCAACATTGCGCTCAGCTTGGTGGTGAACCCTGCCAGCCATGATCGCATCGAGGTTTCAGTTGTCAGGCCGCACATCACGGGGCATCACCTTCCCGACCCCGACTACGCCAGCTACCACGGCCGGGCCCTCCATGTACGGCCCGAACCGAACTAGCCCATCAAGCTCAACCCCGCTTGATGCTCGCCCTTGGACCACTGTCCGGGGCGTTTTTGTTTGTGTAAATTTAGGGCGAATATTTGACGTTTTTATTGTTTTCTGCTATAGTCTTGGCCTTACTTATACCGCTTTTTGTTGCATCTCCCCTCATTACCCCTCTTTTAGAGAAATGGGAGCCTGGAGAAGCCGGCGGTCTCGAGCCTCAAGCTGACGTTTTGTCATGACTTCACGGGGTGCGAGTCATACAAAATTATGTCAGAACAGACACCTCCCCCATCTTCGGGTTTTACCGGTTTAGGTATTAACCCAACGTTACTTTCAATTCTCCACAGCGCCAACTTCATTACACCGTCCCCTATTCAGGCTAAGGCTATTCCTGTTGCCATTCAAGGCCAGGACGTTATTGGTATTGCTCAAACTGGAACCGGAAAGACGCTTGCCTTTGGTATTCCAATGATTCAGCGCTTGGCCATGTTTAAGGGCCGTGGCTTGGTTATTGTGCCAACACGTGAACTCGCCATCCAGGTTGAGGAATCTTTGCGCCGCATTGGTTCAAAAATTGGTATGCGCACTGCCGTATTGATTGGTGGCGAAAACATTGAGAAGCAGAAGCGCGCTTTGCGTACCAATCCACATGTGCTTGTTGTTACTCCGGGGCGCCTCATTGATCACCTTGAGCAGCGCACCGTAAATTTGAATGATATTAAAATCTTAGTTCTTGATGAAGCTGACCGCATGTTGGACATGGGCTTTGCTCCACAGATCAATAAGATCCTATTGACCGTTCCTAAGGATCGTCAGACCATGTTGTTCTCAGCTACCATGCCAACGGACATCGTAAAGATCGCTACCAGTCACATGAAGTTGCCAACGCGTATTGAAGTTGCTCCTGCGGGAACTGCGGCAGAACGCGTACAGCAAGAATTGTTTATTGTAGAAAAGGCAAAAAAGCGCAGCTTGCTTGCCACTATTTTGGCCGATTTCTCAGGCACCGTGCTTGTCTTTACACGTACGAAGTTTGGCGCACGTCAAACCTGTGCAGCTGTGATTGCCATGGGCCACACTGCCGCAGAAATTCACTCCAACCGCTCCCTTGCTCAGCGTCGCCAAGCGCTTGATGGTTTCAAAACCGGTAAGTATCGCGTTCTTGTAGCCACAGACATCGCAGCCCGCGGTATTGACGTTAAGGGTATCGGCCTTGTGATCAACATGGACCTACCTGATAACTCAGAAGACTACGTCCACCGCATTGGTCGTACGGGTCGTGCCGGTACTACCGGTCGTGCTATCTCTTTTGCCACCCCAGATCAACGCGATGATATTCGTTCTATTGAGCGCCTCATCCGTAATCGCTTGGTGATTAGCAAGATGCCGGATAAGTTGATTGAAGTCGCAGCCCCTCCTGCTCGTGGCCGTGAAGAGCGCGATGATCGCCGTGGAAACCGACCAGCCATGAATATTCGTGGTCGTGGTCAAGGTCGCTTTATCGATCGCGGTGTACGCACGAAGGCAGTCAACCCACGTCCGCCATACATGCGCCGTGAAGACACCTTCAAAGCTCCAGCTTCAACCACTCCAAGCATTCCAAGAAGCATCATCATTGATGATGAAGACGCACCAGCTTACCGCTACGAACCACGTAGCCGTGGCGCAAGTCGCCGCCCACAAAGCCGCGGCTCAGCCAAGTCCGGCCGCCGATAAAACAAAAAAACACCGCCCTATTTGGGCGGTGTTTTTGGTTATCCCCACCCGAACATGTCGTTCGGTTTCTGTTCGTGTATAGTACGAACATAAGGAGAACGTAATCACCCACGTATGTTGCCTCCACTCACGAAAAAACAGCGCGAAGTCCTGGACTGTATCGAAGGCTTTGTGCGTAAGAATGGCTACACGCCATCGTATCGCGAAATCGCCGAGAAGCTCGGGCTATCATCCCCCGCTACCGTGCATCAACACATCAAGGCGCTGTGTGAAAAGGGGGTCATCAATACCGGCGAACACGGAATTGCAAGATCAATTGAGGTGGTAGAAACTGCTCCGCTCTCTCCGCTCGCCGTCATGCTCCCACTTGCCGGCCTCATTACCGCAGGTGAACCTATTGAAGCCGTAGAAGAAAGAGAAACCATGGCCATACCCACAGACTTTGTCATGGACGCTATAAACTCCTATGTCCTCAAGGTTAAAGGACGCTCCATGATTGAGGACGGAATCTTCGATGGCGACTACGTCATTGTAGAAAGAAATCCTTCACCAAAAAATG
>DAORIP010000118.1:0-2511 GCA_035438565.1 bacterium
GTCATCAAAATGTTCATCTGCGGTAGGAGTGGTTGCTGCCGGCTCATCTGAAACTGGTTTTATGTCAGTAGGCGCCGACTCATCTATGCCCTGCACAAAAGACGGCGCGATCGCTAAAGCCTGTGCCACGTTGAGACGGCCCACACCGATATTTCCCGCTCCAGAAAGGGTGGTTTTAATCGGGTCAACAGCTAACTTCAAGATCGTGAACACCTGGGCTGGAGTAAGTGTTGGATACTGAGCTAACAATAAGCCAGCTGCTCCTGCCACAAGCGGACTTGCCGCAGAAGTCCCATCCCAAGGACCTCCATATTCAGCATCTTCCGGATCTTCTCCCTGAAAATCGAGCCCCAGAATATTCGTACCGGGCGCGCTTAAATCAGCGCACGTTGAACCAAAGTTTGTAAATTCGGTCTCTGCGTCACTCTCATCTGTAGCTGTTACACCAAGTACCCAATCATCCACCTCAGAATGATAACAAGCAGGATACACTGGAGTAAGATCAACATTCACAGCGTCATTACCAAGCGCCGCCACAATCACGACGCCCGCATCATATGCACGACGAACAGATGTGCGTAAACGTGACCCCGAACCCGTACCTGCAAAACTCATGTTAATCACCTTGGCGCCATTTGCTACCGCATAATCAATAGCCTGAGCCGTAGCATCCTCACTTCCCACCCCGCTTTCATTCAAAACACGGAGCGGCATAATATCCGCCTCCCACAACATACCGGTGTACCCAATTTCATTGTCCGACTGTGCTCCAATAAGTCCCGCAACCAACGTTCCGTGAGCAATGGCCCCAGCGTCTGGAATCGCCGCTGCCTGTGGCTCAGGACCTTCATCATCATCCACAAAGTCCCAACCATCGTAATCATCAATATAGCCGTTACCGTCATCATCTTGATGATTTCCCGGGATTTCCAAGGCATTCTTCCAGAGGTTATTGAACAAATCCGGATGATTCAAATCAACGCCCGTATCCAACACCGCAATCACTAAATCAGATCGACCCGTGGTAATTCCCCAGGCCGTTGGGGCGCCTACCCTTGGTAAATACCATTGGTCCCCGTAAAATGCATCATTCGGGGTTCTGGCCTGAACGCCAGAGAATGGCAAAGCCAAGAGCAAAAGGGCACCAACAAGCGGTTTATACATACCGCTTCAGTATACAGCAATCGCTCTACGCCACCCAAGCTACTGACGCTCCACGCAGGTTTTCTTAATGTTCATCATGTCGTCTTTCAAGGCCTGGTTTTCAGGATCCAAAGTAACGGCGACTTTGTAATGATCTACAGCTTTATCACACTGACCATCAGCCGCGTACCAATCCCCCAAACCCTTCATATTCCAAACCCCCTGTCCGCCAACCTGAAGGCTGGTTTCATACAAAGCTTTCAAGTCATCTTTACGCTCCGGGAAATGCAGCTTCAAGAAATTAGCGTAATCGTCATAATACTTTTCAATCCCCGACTCAATCTCAAGCGTCTTCCGGAAAGCCTCCTCAGCCGGAACGTAATCGCCCATCTCTTCAAGCACCAAGGCGTAGTTGTTCCAAGCCACGTAGTTCAAAGAATTTCCTGCCAACTGCAACTCTAAGGCCTCACGCGCCGTGGCCAAATGACCAAGTGTATACGCGTCTGAAGCCACACTTAAATACAGGTCGAGATCAATGGTCTCTCCTGCCGCTTCCAAAGCCGCAATCGCTGCCTGCGTGGTCTTTAAACGATCCTCAAAATAAACTCGAGTGGAGTCTTCCATGGTCACCGGTCGCTCCGTAACCAAGCCCTTATACGGATCGTTCTTCCGCAGAGCAAGGCTTGCCCCGTATGCCACTACCGCAATTACCACCACGGCGACAATGAGTCCAATTACACGCTGTCTGGATAAGGTCATAGATGCCGAAAAGATTACAAGAAACCCCCAATTTTGGCAAACGAATAAGCCGTCATTCCGCACCACTTACCGCGCCGTGCATTCATCCGGAAACTAACGTGTGAACGAAAAGCTTGCAATGAATTTATCGTATTCCTCCTGACTTGGGGCATCCGTTGAGAAGAAATTCACAAGCAGCAAATACAAGGTATCATCCTTGAAGACCATTCTTCCCTGAAGAACCTCCTCATCAAGTGCCACCGAATAATCAAGCACTGCATGACCATCAATCACACTCTCCTCTTTGGAAAGCAGAGTTGCACCGTTTGCAATAAAATCAAGCGTGTCGCTAAGCGCTAAGGCGGGATTAAAGTCGGGGTTTGATTCGCTGACGTACGGGGTATTGTAGTCAGTGACAGTAATTGAATACATGGCAGTACCAAGTGGAGCGCCATACGTGACGGTTGTGCGTGTAGCTTCAAAGTCTTCATCGTAAACGCTTGAGGATTCCTTGGTTGGTTCCGCAGGGAAACGCAAGCTAAAACCCTCTTGTTCCGCCGTGAATGCCTTCCAGTCTAGTTCCGGAACTGAGTAATCATAAGCTTGGTTACGACGAAAATCATCTGGAGA
>DAORIP010000119.1:0-2486 GCA_035438565.1 bacterium
GTTTCATCAGAATCATCTTCAGCCACAAGTAAGCCCTCATTTGTGTAAGCTATCGAATCTAAAGAGATACTCTTAAATGCTTCGGCACGAGCGATAAGTTCATCAGTTGCGGAAGCGATCTGCTCCTTCTTACTGCGCAGCTGCATTTTTTCGCGTTGATTAAAAACTGATTTCATCTTATCAAGGTGCTGCGCCAGTCGATCTCTGGCCACCTTTTGTTCAGCGGCGTTCCGTGAAGAATTGATTTCCTTCACGATATCATCAATGACGGAAATTTCAGCACGGCGCGCCGCATTCTCCATTCCGATCTGGAACTCAGCATCAGCAATCGCATCCTCGGCCGTTGTCTCCTTCTTTTTTGTCGGCCGTTCAATGGCCGCAACCTTTACAACGGGCTTAGCGTCTGTCTCAGGTAAATTCTGAACACGCTTCTGAGGTGCCACGACCTCAACAACCGCCGCCGACTCTGTACCATCTGAGTCATCGAGGAGCGCCTTTAACTCAGCCCGGAGCTTGTCGGCTTTGGCCATGTCCTTTTCTTTGAGCAAGGCAGCCTGCATGGCTCTTGCTTGTTCCATCTGTCCGATTGAATCGAAACCAAGCTCCTCATGGAGCGGGATTTCACGCCCAGCAATGACTTCCTGATCTTCTTGTGATTTGATTGTTTCAAGCTCTGGAACATCTGACTCTGGCTGACGGCGAGGTAATTCTCTTTCCATATTTAGACATCATTGGCAGCTTCAAGGTGCTGTTGTTCTTTCTTGCCAAGACTACCCCACTGAAGCTTGGCTGTCTTCTTCTTTTTCAACAGCTCAGCAAAGTGCTCACCGCCTAAGGCCGTTGGCACAATGACATACGTGGCTCCAAGCGCATAACAACGCGCGGCATCGGCAGACGATTTTACAGTCACAATGATGGTGGCTTTGGTTCTGTGATGCGTCAGGAAATCGAGAATATCTTCATTGACTGCCATATCTGGAATGGCAGAAATGACCATCTTGGCTTGATCGGCCCGAATGAACTTCATAACCTCCTCATTTCCAGCATCACCGTACACCGCCCGAATACCTGCATGTTCAAGCTCTTCAATAACTGCGGGATTGAAATCAAGCACTAAGAAATCATCAGTAAGTTCTTCTACTTGCGGTAAGATTTTCTTGCCCATTTTGTCAAAACCAAGCAGCACCACTTCTGGAGCCGGACCCTCATTATCATGCTCATCCTCACTTCTCCGCTTCAGACTTGGCAAGAATTTTGCCGCCCACTCGTATACCCGCTCATTCGAGGCAATCATGTATGAAGAAACGGCAATAGTGATAAGAGCCACCATGGTGACGAGTGTGGTCAGGTGATCGTTCAAAAGTCCCAGCGCTATGCCACCAGCAATCAAAATAAACGAAAATTCACTTACTTGCGCCATGGTTGTTCCGGCCAAGAATCCAGTTCTTGGGTGGTACCCCATGAGTCGCATGATAATCACGAGGATAAACGGATTCCCGATGAGAATGAGTAAACTAAAGGCTGCAATTGGTAAAGTAAATTCTGCAAGATATGAAGCATCAAGTTGAGTACCGAGCATGACAAAAAACAGCACGAGGAAAAAATCACGAAGCGGCCTGATCTTGGCTTCAATTTCGTGCTGGAAACCAGTCCCCGACAAAGAAATACCAGCAAGCAGTGCCCCAATTTCTAAACTGAAACCCATGAGCTGCAAAGCAGAGGCAACCGCAAAGCACCACGACAACGCAACCAAGAACAAGAGCTCCTGTGATGTAGCTGCGTAGCGGAACAAATGCGGAATAATAAACTTTGCAAAAGCAGCCAGTACCGCAATAACCAAAAGCCCTTTCAATAGCGACCCGGATAATACCGTCATTAAAGATCCCCCGTCTGCATAAGCCGCAAGCAGGAGCAGGAGCATCATGGCAATCAAATCCTGCACCAGCAAAATTCCAACTGCGATGCGTCCGTGCAACCGATCGATATCTTCCTTATCCGTCAACAATTTTACAATGATAATGGTAGAGGAGAAAGCAAAGGCAATGCCCAAGAAGGCGCTCGTTATGAGATCAAAACCAAGGAGCTGTGCTAACCCAAACCCGGCCGTACTTGTGACACTTACCTGACCAACTCCAGCTGCAAGTGCCACGCCCCCAACATCCTTCACGTTTCTCCAGTTCAAATTCAGTCCGACAATAAACAGCAAGAAGGCAATACCAACCGATGACAGAGCCTGGAAAATTTCAAACGACTGCGTAAACCCAAGCATGCTTGGTCCCACCAAAACTCCCGTGAGAATGTACGCAACAATGAGTGGCTGGCGTAATTTATGCGCCAAAATAGACACCACTCCGGTCATGACAATGACCGCTGCGAATTCTAAAAATAATTCGTTGAGCATAATCCTCCGATTTGCTCAAAAGTATAGCACGCTAGGGGTCGATACTCTGACCACACAACACAGCTCCCCATCCTGAGCGACAGCG
>DAORIP010000120.1:0-2470 GCA_035438565.1 bacterium
CAAAGATAATATTAGGGGCGGTACAACGTTGCGACTTGAGGACTCATCAAATCTTGCTGAATTCGCTGCCCGTCAGGAGCTCTTTCATGGTACTGTAGAGAGCGCTGAAGATCGCTTGAAGAAATTTGCCGCAGTTAAATTAGCAGATGTTCAACGCATCGCTCGGGAAGTATTGAATTTTCGTCGAGTTTCTATTGCTGCTATTGGACCGTACAAAAATGAAGCCGATCTCCTTAAGCATTTTCCAAGCTCCATGATGAAGCAGGAGGGCAGGGCTAAGAAATCAAAGTAGTTTGTAGGACGAAGCGTATGAAATACGTCGTAGCCAACTGGAAGATGAACCTAGGCGTGCGAGAATCGATCGCGCTTGCGCGTGGTGTTTTGCGTGCCATTCAGGGCCACGACCAACTTCCGCAAATCGTGGTCTGTCCTTCCGCTACGGCATTGTCTGAAGTACATAAGCTTTTAACACGTTCGCACGTATTGCTTGGGGCTCAGAATGCCGGTCCTGATAAATCAGGAGCATTTACAGGTGAAATTGGTTTGAGCCAGCTGGACGAAGTTGGTTGTACATTTGCGATCGTCGGCCATTCCGAGCGACGGGTTTATTTTAATGAAACGGACGCAGTGGTTGCGGAACGACTGCGGGCGGTAGTGTCTGCGGGTCTCACTCCCATTTTGTGCGTTGGAGAATCGAAAGATATTCGCGATAGTGGCAAGGAGGCCGCGTATGTGCTTCGTCAATTAAGCTCTGCGTTGGTAGGTCTAAAGTTGTCGCGTAATCAGAAACTGCTTGTAGCCTACGAGCCTATTTGGGCGATTGGTAGCGGGACGCCGGCTGCTCTGAAGGAGGTACTTGTGATGCACGAAAACATCCGTAAATTTTTACAGGAAGATTTACACCTTAGTGATGAGCGTTTTGCGGTTCTCTACGGAGGTTCAATTGAAGGGAAGAACGCGTATCAGTTCCTGCGAGAGTCAGAAGTTGACGGATTATTAGTTGGGGGAGCGAGCTTGAAAATTAATGAGTTCACAAAAATCTTAGAGGCTGCCTGTGACGTTGTTGAGGCTCAAGCTAGCGTATGATTTTGACGATCGTATTTATTTGTTTACTCGTTCTCGGGATTGCGGTTTTATTGTGGGTAATTTTGCGTAAATTACCCCAGCTTAAGATTATCGATCCCTCAACCTCCAAAGAGGCAAAAACGAAGGGTGTTAAAAATGATATTTTGCGTAAGCGTTTTGAGCGCGTAAGCAGTGAGAAGCTCGCTTCAGTTAAAACGCGCGTTGGAGGTCCGTTTAAATTCATTCAGGACGGTATTCGTAAGACCGCTGCAAGGCTCATGGCCATTGAGCGATCCTATGTGGATAAGCAGAAGGTTGGTGCGCGTCGGAAGCCGAATGCACAGGAGTTGCGTCGCATGATTGACGAAGCAAGGGCGCTTCTTGATGGCGGTAGTTACGATGATGCAGAAAAGAAGCTTGTTGAGGTCTTGAGCATGGACCCCAAGAATGCCGATGCCTATGAGTATATTGGTCGACTATATATTCTCACCAAGAATATTGAAAATGCGAAGGAGGCCTTTAAATATCTTCAGAAACTGACGCCGCAAAATGCAAGCGTATTAGCAAGCTTGGGGGAGATTGCAAACATTGAAAACGATACAGACGGAGCTTTCACATATTTTTCGAGAGCTAAGAATATCAGTCCTAACAATCCAAAATATCTCGATTTCTTCATTGAAGCCGCCATTAAAAAAGGCGATGTCATGGAGGCGAACCTGGCTTTAAATCATCTGAAAGAGGTTAACCCCGATAATCAAAAGATTTCGGTGTTTGAAGAGCGAATTGAAGAGGTTCGAGCGAAAAAGCACCAAACAAAATAGCCTGGCAATTGCCAGGCTATTTTGTTTACTTGGTTTCTTTGTGTGGGGTGTGTTTGTGGCAGGTAGAGCAATGCTTGCTCAGTTCAAGACGATCCTTGAGGGTCTTCTTGTTCTTGGTTGAGCGGTAGTTCATGGCCTTGCAGACCGTGCACTCCAATTTGATCAGTGTTTCCTGGGACATAAGACAATATAAAAATCCTGGGAATCTTAGAATAGATTAGCAGAATTGTCAATAACACGTGAGGAACATAAAACCCCAGCGTTTGCTGGGGATTTATGGAGCCACAGATCGGGATTGAACCGATGACCTCATCCTTACCATGGATGCGCTCTACCAACTGAGCTACTGCGGCGAGTCGGCACGTTTACATTGTCCACCTCCGTCGTCGTTCGTTCCGTCGGTCTCACCGTAGGATTTACCTACGCCTCGACCTTACTCACTCACTTCTAGGATCTGAACAATGTAAACGTGCCTTTTGGTATCACTTTTTGCTTGTGTGAAAGCTGATTTAAACGGCCAAATGCTAGGAGTGGCGAGGAGCGAAGTGAGGCGTAGGTTGATCCTACGGTGAACGAGCACCGGA
>DAORIP010000121.1:0-2397 GCA_035438565.1 bacterium
GAATCTGTGACTTTAATTCCAGACAATACGACCGTGAACACCACACCTGCACGCAGAAGCAAACGGCGCAACGCCGGCATGTTTTCTGCCTCGACACCTAAAAATCGAGACCCGAGCACAATATCTGCGCGACCTTCCGCAATCGGCTCGAGCAACTGTACGATTTCTTTCGCCTGCATCTGGCCATCCGCATCAAAGTGCACAATCGCATCCGGCCCCAAAAAACGGAGCGCATAATCCGTAGCCGTTTGCAGCGCCGCACCCTGGCCACGATTCACCACATGACGAAGCACGATCGCACCCTCAGCCTGAGCAACCGCAAAGGTATGGTCTTGACTACAATCATCCACGACCACCACAGCATCCACGTACGCCAAAGCATCCCGGATAGCCAAACCAATCCGAGAAGCCTCATTATAGGCAGGAATTACCGCAACAACACGCATAGGTGAACGTTATCGGTAGATAGTAGAGAGTTCGCTAAAAAATGGCAAGCTAACCCCCGTTTGTCAGTAACAACTTATTGGCCCGCACATAGTCGATGGTCTTTTTAAGACCGTCATCCAAACGTACAAGCGGCAGCCAACCAAGGATATCTTTGGACTTGTGAAGGTTTGGTAAAGCAAGCGGAATCATGTGCGCCAGTTGGGGTTCATACGTAATTCCCACTTCACGCTCTGCGATGGCCATAATCTTCTTGGCAACATCTTCAATTTTCAAATTAACATCGCTTCCCAAGTTCACCGGGCCGATACCTTTCTCTGCCCGCATAAGGCGAAGCAACCCATCAACGATATCTGTAACGTACACCAAAGCTGTAGTCGAACCCGAATCGCCCATAATCGTTAATGCCTTGCCGTCCAGTACGTTCAAAACAAAATCTGGAATTTGATGCCCTTGGAAAAGCGGCATTCTTGGTCCATAGGTGCGGAAGATGCGGGCGATCTTGGCATCAATGCCATACACGTCGCCATAGGTAGCAAACATGGTTTCTGCAAAGCGCTTCCCCTCATTCACAGCTGCACGTGAATTCAGGTGATCGACAATACCAAGTTCAGTCTCATCAACGCCATCAGGATCAGCTGCACGACTCCCGTACACCGTACCCGCCGAAGCCAAAAGCACACGTGATTTATATTTCACCGCCGCATCAAGGACGTGCCGCACGCCGGCTGAATTTGCTAACAAGATTTGCATCTTAAATTGCTCGTACCCCTTTACTGCCGTAGGCATGGCCAAATGATAAATTTCTTGAATACCCAAGAACTTCACCTTAAATGGCTCAAGCTCCGCAAAGGCCTCCAGGTCAAAACGCTCATTAATGTCTAAGCGTAAAAACTGGAAGTCAGGATTTCGCAGCATGGGTTCAATGTTGTGAACATGACCGGTCGAAAAATTATCAATACAGATCACGCGATTACCTTCTTTGAGAAGTGCTTCGCACAAAAATGATCCAATAAACCCAGCTCCCCCTGTAACTAAAACCGTTTTCTTATCCATATGCGTTAATTACCAGGCCGCGAGATACGCGCCCGTAGTGCTCACCAAATTTGTGCCCACGTGCTTCAATAAATCACCGGTCAATGAATGAACGTGGATGTCCCCGGCAGCGGATCGAGGCCCAAGCACAATATCTGGCTCGCCATTGATTTCAATATCTGCAACACTCACATTTAACCCATCCTGTGCTCCGGCCTGTGGAGCATTAAAGCCACCCCAGTAGGCTCCAATTTTGTTGTAAATGCGCACCTGAACTGAAGCGCCCACGCCACCTACCGTAATAATCTCATCTCGATAATCATTATCCAAATCCCCAATATCTAAACGCACGCCGTGTGTGTCCCCAGGAAAAGCCACGAAATCTAAAAGACGTGTACCGTCTACGTTATACACGGCCACTTTTGATTCTCCATCTTCAGAGAAGACCACAATTTCCTTCTCCCAATCCTCATCCACATCTGCTACTGCCACTGAAAGTGGTGCATTGGCAGCAAAACCTGTAACGGTAAACCGACTCTTCTCTTCCCCAGTCTGCGACCAAATGACTACGTCGTCACTTACGCCCGCGCCCACTGCAGTCACAATGTCATACTCACCGTCCGCATCAACATCCCCAACCGCAATATTCACACCTTTATCAGAAGCCATGTCGTAGGCAAAGAACTCAGACATGACCGCACCGTAGGGCTTGAAAACACGAACATGCGGCCCTCCCGTTGGACCGGCGCCCGTAACAATCTCTGGAATGCTGTCATAATCAAGATCCTCCGCCACAACACGTACCCCACCAGAAAAGTTTTTGGTGTAGGCCGTAAATGTGGCGTACGGCGTGCCATCAGCGCGATACACGCTTACGTCAGGTGAAACTCCGGCCGGCGAACCAAGGGCCACAAAGGA
>DAORIP010000122.1:0-2388 GCA_035438565.1 bacterium
TGGAAGCGAAATGGAAAGACTGCAACGGGTATCTCCAAGCCGGACTTGTTAATGAACTTAGGCAGATTTGGCACAATTCAAAGAAATATCTACCCGAAGGAATTGTAAGTAGTCTCGATGAGTTTAAATCAATTCTTGAAGACGATAGCAAACGCCCGTCTATTCCATACCCGTTTGGCCGCCTTCAGGAGGTTACGAAGGGTATCCGCGATGGAGAAGTCATTCTCGTTACTGCTCAAGAAGGAGTTGGAAAGACTGAGTTTATTCGCGCCATCGAATACCACATTCTCACCACAACAGATGCAGCAATTGGTGCTATACACCTTGAGGAAACCAAGGCACGTCAGTTACAGGGATTGGCTGGATATGACCTTAAAGTTCCGGCACATTTCGAAGGCATAACCAGCAATGAAGAAATCCTCGCTGCGTTGGGTCGTATCACGAAGGGTAGTGACGACCGCTTGCATATTTATAAGCATTTCGGCAGTGATGATCCCAATGATCTTCTTAGTATTGTTAGGTTTATGGTTACGGCATGTAACTGCAAATATATTTTCTTCGATCACATCACGATGGTGGTAACCGGCCGTGAAGACGAAGACGAGAGACGCCTTCTGGATTACCTTAGCACTCGTTTGGCTACTATGGCACATGATCTCGGGTTTACACTCTTTCTTGTCTCCCATGTCAACGACAACGGACAAACAAGAGGTTCGCGCAACATTGGAAAAGTTGCCAACACAAGAATTGATCTCTCCCGAAACACCTTAGAAGAGAACGATGACGAACGAAACAAAATGTACTTGTCGGTGCCAAAGAACCGTTTCGGAGCCAAAACGGGGCCGGGTGGCATCCTCTGGTTCGATGACGAGACCTTTACACTCAATGAATACGTCGCCCCGATTATTCGCGTCCCCGCCGCCTAAGAGGGTTCATGACAGAACAAGCAACGAGCGAACGATTAACACGAATGCGAGCAGCCGATAGAATGCGACAGCTCTCTGACCTCTTTCGTGAAGCGAAGGAAAAGGGGGACAGGAAGGCGCTCGCTAAGCTGGCTGCGGAACGCCAGCGGTTGAAACGAGAGTTTATTACGGTGGTAAAATGACCGATATCTGGTTTATCTCTGACACTCATTTTGGTCACGAGAATATTATTAAGTACTGCAATCGCCCTTTTGAAAACGCACAGCAGATGGATGAGTTCATGATTGAACAATGGAACAGTACCGTCAAACCCGGCGATCATGTTTACCATCTGGGGGATGTGATGATGGGCGATCGTAAAGCCGGGGCTCGGAACCTCATGCGATTGCATGGCAAGCTTCGGCTTGTTGTGGGTAACCACGACGATCTGAAAGACCCTTTGTTGATGAACCGTTTTGAAAAAATCATGCTCTGGCGTAACTGGAAAGAGATTGGGGTGACGTTTGCACATATTCCCCTCGACTCCGAGCAACTTCCGTACGGTATTCAAGTTCACGGCCATATCCACAACAAGCTGAAAGAAGGGCCGTATATCAACGTGTGTGTCGAACACACGAATTACAAACCCGTGCACTTCGATCAGATCGCGACGTGGGCGGAAACCTTGCGGAAGCGTTATCCGCGGCAAGATCGTCGAAGGGACAACCAATGACAGTTTTCTATGATCCACCTTCGGGCTGGAGGTATGGCTTTCCAAAAGTCTACGAACCTCACCCGTGGGAAACGCTCGCAGAAACACTCTTGCGTGACGGCTACCCACAAAAAGAAATCGATGCAGGGGGTGCGCGTCACTGTCGTTTCATCGGGCCAATTGAAGAGTTGAATGAAATCAATAGTTCTCAACATCGAGGCGAACGGCCTCAAGCCGGATAAAATCTGGTGTATCACCTGTTTAGACCTTAACACAGGGGAAGAACATGCTTTTCGCCGACCTGACATATCTACAGAAAGTTTTCTTTATTTCTGGCGTGATGTCGCTGACGTTATTGTCCATAATGGCATCAGCTATGATTGCCCTAACCTTTGTCGTCTTATTGACCGAGAACTCTTTGTCGAGAAGCGGGTGGTGGATACTCTCGTTATCAGTCGCCTTCTTGACTATTCTCGGGCTGGTGGCCATTCTCTAGCGGCTTGGGCTCCCGTCGTAGGCGTTGAGAAGACCGTCCAGCCGCCGTGGGATGAGTTCTCAGAGGCTCTGGTCGATCACAGTATGCAGAACTGCCGCATTACGGCAGCCCTCTACAGGACCTTCCTACCGTATTTAAACAGCCCTCGGTGGCAGCCTGCGATAGAAACCGAAATGAAGGTACAAACCTACCTTCAACAAATGCATGAGAACGGTTTCTATTTAGATATTGACAAAGTGAAAGAACTGCGGTATAATATACTTAGAGAGGTAGAG
>DAORIP010000123.1:0-2367 GCA_035438565.1 bacterium
CCCATCGACGTGCACCATGCTCGTCAATCCGGCGCATCAACCCAGCCACATCCACCGCCGCAGCAGCGCGGAGGATGCGGGCGGTCTCTGCGTGTTTCTCGCGCTTGGCTTGGTTGCGCTTGGGCTCGTCGGCCATGGCTTGGTGCCAGTCGGCCAGCTTAGTGTATTGGTGTGTCACGGTGCTTTCCTCTCTGCTGCAATGGCAGCGCGGATAACTTCACGGGTCATGGTTCAGTTTGAAAGGCTGATTCTTGCAATTTCATGCTCGGCAGGCATGAAATCGTAACGGCGCAAACTGACCTGAGCGATGTTATGCACACCCCCCTAGAAACGCTGCTCTGTGGATAACGACATTTTTGTCATAGAGATCAACGAGTTAGACGAGGTAAAAGCCTCTGGATAAATGGCTAACAATCGTCTATAAACATAGTTAAGCGTTTAACGCGAAACTATTTTTAATGCCAAAAAAACCCGTTCACGATCCCCTGCAGTGGTATTCCGCCATGCAAGCGGCGCGACTTTCTGGCCTCACCCGCGCCATGGTGGATTACCTTTGCCGGGAAGAAATCGTAGAACCGTCTTGCGATTGCAAGCGTGGACACGGAACGGCCCGGCATTACGCATTTGGGGATGTCGTGGCATTGCGCCTGGTTGCGCGGCTGTCTAAGGCGGGAATTTCCCCCTTGCGCCTGAAGAAGGGCATGCGGGCACTTCGCAAATACCACCCGGAAATTACTTTGACGTCGTTACCCGCCAGTCATTTGGTAACTGATGGCCAAGAAGTCTATTTGCGCGCCCCAGGCGACTCGCTGGAGCGCGCCACGGACGGACAGTACGCGTTCGCTTTCGTTGTCGAGCTCGATCAGGTTCGGCGAGAAGTAGTGAAGAAAATGACGCCCCTGCAACTTAAAGTTGCAGTTGGCTGACAGGCTTGGTTGTAAAACAGGAGGCACCATGATTGCAGAACATTCACAGCAGCGCCCCGAGATGACGGCTTACGATGCTGCTCTGTCTGGCATGCTCCCAAAACATGACGGGCAATACGTTGTGATCAAAGGCGACCAACTCAAGCGATTTTTTGCCAAGTACGACGAAGCGCTTGCATGGGCATATCAGCAGTTTGGGCTGGAGCCATTTTTCGTCAAGCGGGTTACGGCTGAGGCGAAGATCGTTCATTACACCCGCGATCTCGGTCCCGACGATCAATGAGCATCTTCAAAACGTTTATCGCTCGGATGAGCTGACGGTATCAACAACCATTAGGAAATTCCGAATAGTTGTTGATAGTGGCGCAGAACAGGTTGTCAACTTTTATAACCTAGATGCCATCATTTCCGTGGGCTATCGCGTCAATTCGTACAATGCAACCCAATTTCGTAAATGGGCAACGAGAATCCTAAAGGATTACCTAATCAAAGGATTCGTACTTGATGATGAGCGATTGAAACAGGGCGGGCAGTTATTCGGAAAGGATTACTTCGATGAACTGCTGGAACGAATCCGGGAAATCCGAGCGTCCGAACGCAGGTTCTATCAAAAAATCACCGATCTATATGCGCAGTGCAGCGTTGACTACGACCCTCACGCACCGATCACGCAGCAGTTCTACGCCCAGGTTCAAGACAAACTTCACTACGCAGTTCATGGACATACCTCAGCCGAACTGATTGAACTACGTGCTGATGCAAGCGCCCCTAACATGGGTCTTACCAATTGGAAAAATGCTTCGACAGGCGGAAAAGTGACGAAACTCGATGTGAGGATTGGGAAAAACTACCTCACCCAAGATGAGCTGGACGAGTTGAACCGACTGGTGACGATGTACCTTGATTTCGCGGAAAACTTTGCCCGGAAACAAAAGCTGATGAAGATGAAGGATTGGATTGAGCGCCTAGACGCTTTCTTAGACTTCAACGCCTATCGGGTGCTCCACGGATACGGGAAAGTGAAGCGGGATGCTGCGGAGCGGCATGCGACGGCTGAGTACGACAAATTCCGGATGATTCAGGACGCCAAGCACAAGTCCGATTTTGACAACGTAGTGCTGGCTGCGAAGGCAAGGCGCTTACCAGCTGAAGGCGCCGACGCTTAATCTTGTTTCTTCGAGATCTTCTTGACCGCGCCCTTGGTCACCTTGGGCGCGGTTTCCTTTTGGGGCTTTGGTGGCGGTTTAGGGGTTTCCCGTGTGGCTTGTCGAACCACATCAAAGGCAACTTGGGCAATATCTCTACGTGTCATGGCGGTTAGATTACCAGTTCAGATCAGGCTGATAAACTATTTTGTAACGGGGGCGACCTCAAGTTGAACCATCACCATCCATAGCGGTGACTTGCCGAACCTGCGGAGCGCCACGATCATCAGATGAGC
>DAORIP010000124.1:0-2348 GCA_035438565.1 bacterium
CAAAGAACGTTCACCATCAGCTGAAACGCAAACATGCCGAGTGCCACGCGAACATCTGGATTTTTTGTACCACGTCTCCAGATCAGCCAAACTGATACGCCCATGAGTGCAAACAACGTGGTCCAAACTGGACCAAAGACCCAATTTGGAGGAGAAAGCTCTGGTCGCGTTAAGGTGGTGTACCAAGTAGGAATTGCTGAAGCAGTAAAGAGTGATCCAACAATGCCGGCAGCTTCACACGCTAAAATTGCAACGGCAATCTCCCCCGCCATTCTTAAATAAGAAGGTTTTTTCATAACTCATCAAAAAGAATTTCAGTTTCCGTAAGCGCTGATTGAATAAGCTTTAGATCTTGAAATGAGATATCATTACCGCGCAAGTCGAGGAAGACCAAGGCTTGCAAGTTACCAAGCTCTAACGGCAAACCGGTTAATTGGTTATACGATAAATCGAGACGCTGCAATTCATGAAGCTGGCCAATCTCAGCCGGAACACCCGTCATCTGATTATGACTCACATCAAGCAGCTGCAGTTCACGAAGCTGACGAATTTCACCCGGTAAAGCCCCAGACAGTGCATTATGAGACAGATCGAGCTCACGCAACTCAGTTTGCGTTAATACAAAATTCGGGATATTCGTAAGGCCGGTATCACTTAAATCAAGCTCGGTTTCTTGTTTAGTAGGACTCGCAACACAACCTGATCCTAGCGATACGCTAAAAAAGACGGTCACCATGATCAAACTCCAAGTTTTCAGCATAGACTGCGCCATACACTGTTTAGCCGCAAAGCACAGACTAAGTATCTCATACATAAGACGCAACCTCCTCACTACCCCCTATCACTGCCGATCTTTGATCTCATTGTAACAATCTCTATGCAAAAAACCCACTCCACCGTTGAAAAAATCACCCAGTCCGTAGGTTCAGTACCATCACTCATTCTGCACACGCTCAGTTTTGGAACCGCGTTCCTGCTTGGAGCGCTCCATCTTGCCAACTGGGACAGCGTCCTCCTCATCCTTACCACCATTGTTTCGCTTGAAGCCATTTACCTAGCAATCTTCATTCAAATGTCCGTCAATCAAAACACGGCGAGTTTGCGTGAAGTGGAAGTGGACGTGGATGAGATTCAAGAAGACGTTGATGAGATTCAAAAAGATATCGACGCGATTGAACAGGACGTGGATGAGATTCAAGAGGATGAGGCCGAAGAGGAGGTGCGTGATGCCGAACACAAAAAAGCGCTCGACGGCATTAGTCAGCGCCTGCATCAACTCCTTGAAGAGCTCGATGATCTTAAGAAGTAATCGTTCACTATTACATTTTCGCCATAGCAGTTGCAAACTCTTCCTCGCTTGCTTCTTCCCCATCAAGGAGCACAAATGGGTGCCGCTGCCAGTATGGTAAGGATTTCATGTTCCTTCGTGTGAGTCGTTCAGCTAAAGCCCTGTCGCCATTCGCGCATGCTTCTGCAAAGAAATGGACTCCGCCCTCAAAGATGATTTCTGATGGTTTGATCTGACCGTTCTCTGAGTCAAATTTACACACCGCACCGTCCGGAGTCTGCATGCCAAAATCCGCGGTGTGATCACCGGTGAGAGGCATACCGCACGTGATACAAATGATATCTTCCATAGACTTTACGTTTTACGTGATTGAACTTGGATTCTATACTTCACGATTTTCTTGATCAAGGTTTTTGGTAATGGTTTGTCCAATGGAAACTGCACTGTACCTCGGGAGGTGTTATATTTTTTCAGATCCTCGGCAAACACTTGAATGGCTTCTGCTCCGGGATAAAAACCAATATGCTCCTCATACCCGCCAAAATGAACAAGATTCCCGTTCAGGGTAAACGTAGGGATACCGTAGCCGATCTTTTCTGCCGCCTCCGGAGCAAGAACACGAATCAGCGCCCGAAGCTCGTGGAGCTTAGCTTGGGCCACTCCTGGTGCCCGAGCAATATACGCATCAACGCTTTTTGATGTTATTTCTGATTTTTTCATAACTTTCATCGGTTTTTTTGGCAATACTCAACCGTTGCTATTTATAGCAACATACACAACAGCACGAAGGAATACCATTCCCCTCATGTTCATATTCAGCTACACTAGAGGTAAATAACCTCCTGGCAATACGTTGCGTCCTTATGCTCTGGGATTTTCTCTACAACTCGTCAGTCGTTGTCTCGATCTTCTTTTTTGGATTGAGTTGTTACATTTTTCTATCAGCAATCCGAATTCGCTATCACGTCTACTTGGGAAGGAAGCTTGCAAAAGAAGCTAAGCCATTCTCAAGACTTGTACCAAAAGACCACCGTGAACTCAGAATTCTTATTATGGGTGA
>DAORIP010000125.1:0-2337 GCA_035438565.1 bacterium
CAGGTAGATAATGCCAAGAAACGTATCAATAATGCCGTCGTGGGGATCATCCTGCTTCTCCTTGGCTACAACATTGCCTTCATCGTCAATCCGGCGACTACGAGGTTCAATTCGCTTTCACTTGAAAGCGTCAAAGAACTTGCACTCAAGAATGATACTGCCGGCTATGAGGGCAGTGGCACGATCATCGGAGTTACCGGAACATGGGAAAATTTATCATCCCCTTACCTCGATCTGGTTCAAAAATCGAAAGCACAAGCCGGCACCTGTAAAATCACCGAAGGCATCACCTCTCCAACCGGAAAGCTTCCAAATCAAGGCAATCACCACTGGGATAAGGGCTTATCAACTGGTGATTTTACAAAAGTGAGAAATCTTGATTGGGCCGCTGACTGGGGATCGGGCATCCTTGCACCATTCAGCGGAACAGTGACGTATGAAGAGCAGAAAGATACGAAAAATCCATGCGGTAACCGTATATATCTCAAGGCCTCAACAGGCGAATTAATTACCATCTGTCACGCCAAGGACTTTCTTAACGGCGAAGGTGAATACGCTCCAGGCCAAGTAACTCAAGGTCAGGTTATTGGACACCTAGGAGGCCGCTGCTGCGCAGGGGGCGGAGACGTTCCCAGTGACTGGGTGACGCAATGTACAGCCAGCGGAACCTCTTGCACAGATCCAAAAATTGGTGGAGACTGTCAGTGTCAACCGATTGCTCAATCCGGAAGTACCACCGGACCACATGTTCACATCTCCATGACATCCGGAACAAGCAACATTCTCTCCTGTTTGAAATAAAACCTATGTTTTCTTGCTCCCACTGCGATACCCAGTATCCAAAATGGACTGGGCGCTGTACGGAGTGCGGACAATGGGGAACGATTATGGAGGGCGGCGGACAAGCGCCGTCTTTCAATTCCAAAAAGAAATCGTCCGCCAAAGCTGCACCCGTACTCCCCCTTGCCACCGCTACCGCAGTACAGGCCAAACACGTGCCTACAGATATTTCAGAACTCGACCGCGTCTTAGGCGGCGGTTTAGTGCCGGGATCAGTCACGCTCTTGGCCGGAGAGCCGGGCATTGGAAAATCAACCCTGGTCGCACAAATGGCAGACACCTTTCCCCGCCAAAATGCGGGCAAGGTGGCGTATTACGCTTCTGGAGAGGAATCTGAAGGTCAAGTTCGCTTACGCTTTGAACGACTTGGCATTGAACCCAAGCAGATTGCATTTTCAAATTCAGTTGACGTTCCCGCCATCATCTCTGCAGCTCACGGCTTAAATCCAAGCATCGTGATTGTTGATTCCATTCAAACCATGATGACTTCGGAGGCGGATGCCTTCCCGGGCACACCTACCGCTGTCCGCGCCGCCACATCAGAGCTTATTGGCTATGCCAAAACTTCTGGCATCCCCGTACTCATCATTGGCCAGGTCACAAAAGAAGGCAGCGTTGCCGGTCCAAAGACGCTTGAGCACTTGGTGGATACCGTCCTTACACTTGAAGGTGATTCTGAATCGGCCTATCGCATTCTAAGAGCCAATAAACATAGGTTTGGGAGCACGGAGGAAGTTGGCGTGTTTGAAATGACAGAAAAAGGCTTAGTAGCAGTAGAAAATCCGTCAGCTCGATTTCTCAAAGAACGTGTAGCCGGTCCTGGCTCAGTCGTCACCTGCATCATGGAAGGCAGCAGGCCTTTCTTGGTGGAGATTCAGGCCTTGGTTGATAAAACCTTTTTCCCAAATCCGGTACGCAGAACGAGTGGCTTTGACGCTGGCAGATTACAGATGCTGCTTGCCATCATCAGCAAACGCGCCGGCGTCAAGGTCTACGATCAGGACGTCTTTGTGAACGTAGTTGGAGGCATGCGCGTCACAGAACACGCCGCTGACCTCGCCGTAGCTGCGGCAGTCATGTCTGCCGTTGAAAACAAGCCCCTCCCGGCTGACGCGGTGGTTATTGGAGAGCTTGGATTGGGTGGCGAGGTTCGTTCAGTCCCCTTTCTTGAGCGTAGACTTAAAGAAGCCGAACGATTAGGCATGAAGACCTTCTTAACGCCAAAGGAAATCAAGAGCGTCAGGGATGTTTTGAAATGATTCCGCTCACGGCGGTAAGCGGCGGAGTCACTTCTCCCGCCGAAGAGTCTGTCGAGGTGTGCCTCGTTAGGAAGTTTGGCGGAAGCGTAGGAATAGCAAAACAACCCCAGCTGATACCACTTCACCTGTTTATTCAGGGAGTAAAGAATCAGCTGGGATTTGTTTTGCCCGAAGCGACATCAAACTTCACCCTCGACAGACCGAAAGGCGGGTGGTTTTCTTTGGTACTTTCTTTGGG
>DAORIP010000126.1:0-2331 GCA_035438565.1 bacterium
AGGACAGCGGCCTTTGAAGCCGTGAATCTTGGTTCGATCCCAAGTCTCGGAACCACAAAAACTCCAGCCTAGCGCTGGAGTTTTTGTTTTGTGGGCAGATTACGGAAACACAGGGTGTAAAGATCGACAAGCAACACAGATACAGCGGGTATAATATTCATACATTGATTCTCCGTATTCGTTCACATAAGCCCGTATGCCCGAATTTAGTAAACATCGTGAGGAACAGCTGCAGACAGCTCGCAAAACAGTTGAGAAAATCTATACGGATTATGGTGAATCCGGAAAAGAACACGTTGGCATCGATCACGAACTCAAGGACGGTATTACGACCCTGTTAGCTATGGGACTGCAAACGGAGTCGAGTTGTTGGGGACATCCGGAACGTCGTGATGATCCGAGCTTTCTCTATGCCGAAAAAAACCTATTCCCGTATATTACTTTTAGCGGCTTTCAACCAAATGATGGCCTTGATGAACACGGAAATCCGCAAGGATACTCAAGAGCACAAGTTGATGCGGCCTGCGCGCGCATGAAAATTGATGCGGCCACATTACGATCCCTGCTCGATGCCTTTTATGGACAGCGGCCTGCTGCTGGCCCTCAGAACATTCAATTACAGTATCCCGAGGATATGCCGGCAGCTCGTCTTGTCACCCGTGACGCTGATCGATTGGAAGAAGTTGACCGCAACGAACAAGACGTAGCTATTCGTCAAGCACATGATGAATGGAAAGCATTTTTAGACTTTATGCAAACCGCTTACATGCGTGGCGACTAACTCATGATTATTACTTTGCGCCCGTAAAAAACTTAGTACAAGTCACAAAAACTTCAGCGTTGGGCTGGAGTTTTTGTTTTTGGTAAATCGGGGTAAACTTTTGCCATATGAAAATGGTCATCATCGCCTCTACAAATCCGGTAAAAATCAATGCCACGAAAAATGCCTTTGGGGCGATGTTTCCAGGGATTGAATTCAGCTTTGAAGGTCTCGACTCCCCTTCTCAAGTTTCCGCCCAGCCTATGGGAACAGCGGAAACAGTACTTGGAGCGAGAAATCGAATTAAGCATATTCGTGAAGCCAGACCAGCGGCAGATTATTTTGTGGGACTTGAGGGTGGCTTAATTACCGACGAGGAAAATCACCTTGTCTCACAAGCCTGGATGGTGGTGGCTGATAAAACCGGCAAAGAGAGCAAAGCCGCAACCGCTACATTTGTATTGCCGGAAGTCATGTCTGAGATGATTCGTGGTGGACTTGAAATGGGCCATGCCACAGACAAACTGTACGGGCTGGTAAATTCCAAACAAAAAAGCAGCTCAGTTGGCGTGTTGACCGATAACGCCATTGACCGAACTGCGTATTACACCCACGCCCTCACGTTAGCGCTTATTCCGTTTAAAAATGCCGAGCTCTACACATAGCTGAAGACTTCACGCTGCATACCTCTTTCTAGACCCTTCGCCTTCGCTCAGGGTCTATCTGCGAGTACCATACAACGCCATCAACGGCTTCCTGTTTGTCACTACACCACCAGCGGTAATTCATGCATTGACCATTCACGACCGTGAATAATGTCTTCAATGCGATATGCGCCATGTGTTGGAGCGTTTGTGTACCCATTCCAAGCCATACGCGCTAAGGCGCCACCTTGAATCCAATCCCACAACCATTCGCCGGTATAGGCAGGATCAAGGGCGTCTGTACCTCCCCCAACTTGATACAACCAGTTTCGATTAAAATCTTCCTGGCTTCCGACAGTCGGGGCCATAATAACCGGAATTCCAAGGCCAGAATAAAAGGACAGCTCAGATGGCTTGGTCCAAAGAATATCAGTTTTACGCATGAGCTTATTGAAGCTTGAAAAATACTCGGCCCGATCTGGAGTGGCTAAGATATTCAAACGACCATCAGCTAAGGCGCGCTTCAGCGGAGTCTTTTTTAATTCCTGCGTAAAATACTCCCCAACCTCTGGCCTGGTTCCCGCCACAAGTGTCAGGGTTAATTGATCATCCAAAATATCACGCATGAGACTCTTGGCTGCGACCACTCCCACCTCACGCTGAGCCCCCGCTCCACCTACCGCAAATGTGAGTGAAATAGGCGAAGGCTTCTTGGTCTGGACGGCAGCACAAAAGGTTTTTCCAAACGTAGCTTCAAGCATGGTTTGCGAATGAGTTGCGAATACACCTTGCGGATCAAGGTTACACATCCGTCGAGACAAGTCAGATAAAACAAAATTAGCCTCTGGTCCGCCAACATTCTCCATGGGAAGTGGGAAGCCTGTAAACAAAATATTCTCTTCCCGTACTCCATACAGACGGAGTCGC
>DAORIP010000127.1:0-2305 GCA_035438565.1 bacterium
CGGCGGCTAAACTTGTTGATAAGGCCAAGAGCGAATTCGTGTCTGTAGCGTCCCATCAGCTCCGGACCCCACTATCGATTATTAATTGGTACCTCGAATTGCTGGAATCTGGCGATTCCGGAGTCTTGGACACTGAGCAACGCACCTTTGTTGAGGAAATTGCAAAGAGCAGCAAGCGTATGGTGATGCTTGTTAATACGCTACTTGACGTATCGCGGCTTGAACTCGGTTCACTAAAGCTCGATGAGAAGCTGACGGATGTGTCTGCTGTTGTGGCGCATGCGGTGAATGAATTACACTATAAGGTTGAGGAACAAAAGCTTAAGGTGATTACGGAGTTTGCGAAAATTCCAAAAATATTCCTTGATGATAGGCATTTTGAATCAGTGGTGCAAAATATCTTTGCCAATGCACTCAAATACACCCCTGAAGGGGGAGAGGTTCGATTGAGAGTTGTTGAATCAGCGGCTGGAGAGACATTCGGTGGAAAAAAACTTTCTCAAGCAAGCATTGCTGTTGAGATATCTGACACTGGATACGGAATTCCAAAGCAGCAACAGGATAAGATTTTTGACAAATTTTTTAGAGCAGATAATGTGCTTGATAAGGACGAACCTGGAACTGGACTCGGTTTGTATATTGCAAAATCGGTCATTGAGGCGATGGGTGGAAACATTTGGTTCGTATCTCGAGAAGGCAAGGGGTCGACTTTTTACATCACTGTTCCAAAGCGAACTGAGAATAAATAATGCATACGTATGTCTGACGGAAGCAAGCCAAAGATTTTAATTGCGGATGACACGGTAGCGATCGCGGATGTTTTTAAAATGAAGCTTGAGACGAGTGGTTTTTCGGCGGCCGTAGCGAAGGATGGAAACGAGGTACTTAAAGTGCTTGAAACAGAGACTTTTGATTTGATCCTGCTTGATCTCATGATGCCAAATCTTGATGGCTTTGGCGTGCTTGAAGCGATGCAAAAGAAGGGTATCAAGATCCCGGTTATCGTTACCTCAAATCTTGGGCAGCCTGAAGATGTAGAGCGAGTAAAAAGGCTTGGTGCAGTAGATTATTTCTTAAAAGCGGACGTACCTTTGTCTGAAATGGTTGAGCGGATTAAAAAGATTTTGAAGGTTTAGCTGCCGCATTGAATCGATAACCCAGCGTTTTGTTGCCAGATACTGATCACGCTGCCGATTGCGGTTTCAATTTCGGTGAGGATGTGCTCGTTATCGGTATCGAGCTCCGGTTGCGTATCGTCGCTATGGATTGCGAGCGAAGCGCGAAGTCCGTCGATATTCGTGTTGGCTGCACAAAGTGCATTCTGAATGCTCGAGTTGTTGCCGCCGCCTTCCATTAGTTCGATGACGTTTGTTAAACTGGTTTGTGAAGTTACTCGAAGATTACTCATTCCATCGTAGTCAGCGCCTGAGCGGAGTGTATAGAGCCAATCGAATTTAGGAATTACGCTCTCAAGAGTTGAACGTACCTCTGCGTATGGATTCGGGACCACTTCTTCAATGATGGGTTCGGGTTCTATAACCTCAGCCGGCACATCTATTATTCCCGGAAGGTCGTTTATGACGGGAGTATCGATGATTTCTACCGCGGGAGTATCGATTTGAGGGGTGTCTATGTTTCCCGCAGCGTCTGAAGGAATAACGCTGTCAATAAGTTCTGGCGTTATGGCCTCTGGTTGAGGCTCTTCCGGGATCACTTCAGTTTCGCTGACATCTATCGTTGGATCAGTGAGTTGATCGCCTTCATCTGCCGTGGCTACTGAGCTTGTTTCTGTAAATAGGCTACGAATGACCTGAGTGAAGACTTTTGGCGAGTCTGGACCTGCATATGCGGTAATGGTCAATGCAAACACGATCGCGGCGATGACGCACGTTCCGACTAAGATTAATGCATGTTTCTTGTGCTTCAGGAAAGTCGGCATAGAAGGCTTCAGCAGGGAATTTAGCAATGCCTATATTTGCACTCATTTTACCACGTGTCCGGTTATTTTATCCTTATATTTTGCAGTCAGGTTATTACCCTTGGAACTTTTTGGAAATTCCGTTAGCATGGTGGCTATATGTCTTACGATCACAAGCGGATTGACGCCAAGTGGCAAGTGCGTTGGGATGAGTCCCAAATTTTTGCTGCCAAAGATGGATCAGAAAAAGAGAAATTTTACGTGTTAGTAGAATTTCCGTATCCGTCTGGAGCTGGGCTTCACGTGGGGCACCCGAGAAGCTATACGGCGCTTGATGTGGTCGCAAGAAAGAGGCGCATGGAGGGGATGAATGTTTTGTTCCCAATG
>DAORIP010000128.1:0-2281 GCA_035438565.1 bacterium
ATAATACTTTGCGCCGTGCTATTGAGGCGGTAGGGGACACACGTACAGTGCTTGGTTATTTACCCCTTAGCAACAAAAGTGTTTTTGCAGAGTTGCTTGGTATTCCAACCGGGGTGGTCGCATGCGATATTTTGTCTGCTCGACTGGTTCAGGATATCGATGTTGGCGAAATTAATAGCCGTCGTTTTCTTCACGCGCTTGAGGTTGATGCTGCTGATGCCGTGATTTCGTGTGAGGATTTGTTTACGGTGACCGTTCCGGGAAAAGCCTCGATATCTGTGCGGAACTTAGCTTTTCCTGATGATGCAGGCGTCACCGATCCCACAGACGGAAAATTAGTTTTTGTAATTCGACAATCCTACTTTTCTTTTTTTGGGCGTAAGTCAGAAGTGAGCAAGATTCCATTTAAACGGGCTCACATTTTTACAGATAAACACGTCAATATCACTATCGATGGTGGTGAGAAGTTACAGGGAAAAGAGTTTGAGATTCGGGCTATTCCTGGTCGGTTACGCTTGGTGACGGGGAAGGAGAGGAAATTTTAATCACGATCATCCCAAGAATGAACAGGATCGTAGAACTGATAGCGGAAAGCATGCAGTACTGACAAATAGCATGGAGAATCCCAAGCTGAACGTAAACAAACCAGCCAGAGAATAAGACGCCAAACACGGTCATTGCGGCCGTGATTTTGAAATAGAGTTTGGATCGATATTCAAGAAAGAAATAGCTTCCAAGGAAAATAGCGAGATAAAACAAAACTCCGAAGAGTGCAACGGGAATACCCATGAATTCTGAATATTCACTTTGGGTCACAATCTCACAGCCGTGCGTAATGGAGCAGGGTAAGGTGGCGCCGGTGTAATGATTAATTGTGAGATAGGTGGCATCGAGGAAGCCAAGAAAACTCACGACAAGCATGCTGATCGCTAGGAGTTTAAGCTGTTTTTGTGATTGCGCGTTGTCGGCGTTTTGCATAGGCATGGTCAAGGCTAAGGGTTCCACCACCAGTTACGACGAGTACAAATAACGTACCAAAGATTGTCACGTGCGCATAGACTTCCTCTCCAAAAAAGAAAAAGGATAGACTAAGAATGAGAAACGTGAGTGCGCTCATGATGCGGGTTTGGATGCCGATAAGCAGAGCGAACCCTAGGATGAGTTCTACGATTGTAGCGCTCACGACCCACGTGGCGGTACTTAGGGGGAGATAGGTGGTGAGGTTGAATTGTTCTACGATTGCCCCAAAGACATGGGGATTCATGAGCTTGTCGGTGACAGCCATGAGTACAAGCGAGCTCCCGAGACCAAGGCGGAGTACAAAAGGAATCCATTTTTTAATGTTCTCGCTGAAGCTGTGCATGGGTAACCCTAGGAGGTCATCTACACCTGGCTTGGCTTGGCCAAGCATGAAAAATGCGAGAAGCGCAGCGATGACTTCAAGGTTATCAATAAGTCCGGGGTGTAGTATGAGTGCTCCAATTGCCAGGGCGAGTGCTGCGAGTGTGGTGGGCGTGAGGGCTATGCCTGCAATGAGCAGGAGCCCAAGGATGATTTGAGCCGTCGCGAAGGCGGGCTGATTGGTGATGGCGGGCGAGATTAGGACTTGCGCGCTTCCAGCTCCAATAAATGCAATTCCTAGGCTAAAGCGGAGGATCCATGGGATAAACTCTTGATAGGTGCGGGCTCTGCCTCGGAAGTAACGCACACGGTCACGGATGGCGGGAAGTTTGTGGCCGGCAAATACGAGGGCTGCAATGAATGCAAAGGCCGAGGCGAATAATGCGAGGTTTAGAATGTCGGTGAATGGACTTGCTATAAACGCATAATCGGCGCCGCTGTATGTGGCTTGATCCTGTTCTGACAACAGATATGAGGCATGAGCAATCCGCTCAGTCATACGTTATTGGAGTTTAGCGTCGAGTACTGCTTTAAAGGCGTCAAAACCACGTGGGTTTTCGAGGGGCTCACCATTTAGGAAGAAAGTAGGAGTACCACTTACGCCAACCGCTGTGCCGCTACGATAGTCTGCTGAGACGCGGTTTTTTACCTCCTTACTATCCATGTCTGTTTTAAACTTTTCAACATCCAATCCAAGTTCCTGAGCGTAGGTGGCAAACGTATCGCGTGGATTTGCTAACCGGTTCCAGGATGATTGACGCTCAAATAAGAGGTCATGCATTTCCCAGAATTTTCCTTGAAGACCTGCGGCTTCAGCGGCCTGAGCAGAGATGGTGGCATTTGGGTGAATGGTCTGGAGGGGGAAGTAACGATAAACCAC
>DAORIP010000129.1:0-2280 GCA_035438565.1 bacterium
CCGTAAAACTCCGAGCCTCTGTACCGGCCTGGGCACAGCCATCCTATGGCTCCAGTCGTTCCAGTTACAGCCAACGCCCCATGCGTCCCTCGGCCGATTGGGGCGACGACGAACCTACTATCGTCCTCGACAACAACGGCGAACGTGTGAGTAAGCCTGCTCCGAGTTCGTTTTTGCGTAGCTTGGATGATTTATAAAGGGAAAACCTCGCCTTGGTATAGCGAGGTTGAGGCACGAAGACGTGCAAATCACTCCTTGGAGGAGTTTTGTTGGATGAGGTAGTCGAGCTTCCGGTGAAGCGTGACGATCATGTGCCAGAGAACGTACGTCACCACATACGACGTGCCGTATGCGATGACGCTCGAGGTTGGGCTGCCGGTGAACGTCACTGCCAGGTATCCCGCGATCGCAGTGATGGTGGTGAGTACAATGACTGCGATCAAGTATTCCAGTGAGTTGTAGGGCCGGGGTTTATCGAGTTGACGCATAACTGCCTCCGTTGGGTTGATTGCCAACAAATGAGGTTACTCGTTTTTGCCTCGAATGTCAATCCAGATATATTTGCAAGTGTTAAGTAGGTGACGGAGAGGAGGGGTCGAAACTGATTTAAAAAAAATACGACCCCCATACCTAGTACGTGAGGTCGAGGACGTTGGAGCGGACGAGCTCCGCACTACAGTCCGAGAATGGCACGCTGGTCGGGAGTGAGCCTTTCGAGCTCTTCCCGCCGGAGTTCTGCTCGCAGTTTCTCTTCGTCGTGCTGCTTCGTCTCTTCACCGGTCAGGATGAAACCGGTGACGCCGTTCGTGAGAACAAGCGTATTGCAGGATTGCAGATTCGTGAATCCGCTCCGTTGCGCTTCCTTGAAGACCCGCGCGATGAGCTTGTCTTTGAAATGACCGAGCACGGTGACGCGGTTGCCCCTGTCATCGGTCTCGAAGACTTCAGTCATCATGATGATGTGAAAGCCCGTCAGATCCAGGTCCACCAGACTGTGCCAGTGGGCGTCTTGCCGGCTAGTACGGTCCTCCATGTCAATCCCTCCAGTTGATGTGCGCCGAAAATTTAGCAAATTTCGTTAAGTTAGTCTAGAGTTGGGCTTTTTGGCTATTTAGAGTAGGCTATTCACAATATGAAACTCAACCTCGCCCTCATTCAGTTCGAAATCACTCAAGGCTCACCGGAGACGAATTGGGAACATATCGAGCAATTTATTGTTAAAGCTGCGGAGGAAAGGGCCGAGGTGGTAGTTTTTCCTGAGGATTGCATCACGGGATCGATTTTTGGCGATGAAAGCAAACTTGATAAGGATCAGGTTGCTTTGAGGCGCTGGCAGGAGCTTGCCGCCAAATATCGCATCGACATTGTGACGGGATCCGTCATGGAGGGCACACCAGAGGGGAATTTTAATACGAGTTATTACGTTGATTTTAAGGGCGAGGTACTCGGACAGTATCGAAAGAATCATCTGTACCACTCCGAAACTTTTTTGACCCCTGGCACTGAAGCCAAGGTTTTCGATACCCAATTTGGCAAAGCGGCCATTGTGATTTGTTGGGATATGTTATTCCCAGAAATTTTTGAACGTCTGAAGTCTCAGGGCGTTCAGATTATATATTGCCCAAGCTATTGGTATCGCGAGATTGCGGAGTCGATGGCGCGTCAGAATGATCGTTCTGAGGAACAGTTGATTGACGCATTGTGTTTAGTTCGCGCCGTTGAAACAAATGCTGCCGTTATTTACTGTAATGCCGCCGGCACGGCGAAGCATGAGAACGGCTCGGTCGACACCCTCATCGGTCACTCTCAAATCGTCATGCCTGTGCTCGGCACAATTCAGGAGTTGCGTCACCATCATGAAAAAATGTTTGTGGCAGAGATCGATTTGAATAATTTGAAGAAAGCTAAAAAGATTTATCACGGTTCGCCGCATGCCCAGGCGACTGATGAAGTTTAATCAGCCACTGATATGCTCGAGATGATCAAAACGTATCTCAAACGTAATGCTCCATGGTTCGGTGCTATTGGTGGTGTTGGCGGTTTTATATCAGATGTTCTTGCGCCGCTTGCTAATTTTGCCCTGTATCTTCTCATCGCCTCAGTGGTCGGTGTTTTAGTGACGGTGGGCTATTACTATTATGCGCATCGGGACAAGATTGTCACCAAAAAAGAAGAAGTCATGACCAAGGTTATTTTCTTTGGTGCTTTTGGATTGATTTGGGGTTTGTTCGCCTTGATTCATATTTTTGGACCTGCACAAGGTGTGGTAGCTGCGACGGT
>DAORIP010000130.1:0-2260 GCA_035438565.1 bacterium
GAACTGCATTTCCGAAAGCCATCTTTACCTTTTCAGCGATTTCTATAGAAGTCCGTAAACCAATGGCAATATCATTTGTAACATGATCTCCGCCGACCGGTAATACTGCCGTGTGAAGCAAATCACCCTCCTCGAAAATAGCCAGAGAGGTAGTAGCTGAGCCAATATTCACCACACAGGCTCCAAGCTCTCGCTGACGTTGTGTCAGTACTGCTTCAGCCATAGCAAGCGGCGAATAGACAAGGTCATCGATATCAAGACCGGTTCGATACACGCTCTTTGTAAGATTCTTGATATGCGAAGATAAAGCTTCGATAATCACAGCATCAACTTCGAGTCGAATGCCATTCATGCCCACCGGATCCTTAACGCCACGTTGGCCGTCAACGGTAAAACTCTTAGGAATAACGTGGAGGATGTCATAATTGGAGGGCGTAGCCACGGTTCTGGCAGCCTCCATAGCACGTTCAACGTCATCTTCCTGAATCTCCCCCTGTGGACGTGAAACACCTATAACACCACGACTTTCCTGAACCACAATACTCTGGCCCGCAATAGCTACCCAGGCGCTATTCACAGCAATTCCCGTCATGCGCTCAGCCTTTTCAAGGGTTTTCGAAATCGCAGAAACAGCATCTTCCATGCTTGAAACTGCACCTTTATGCATGCCTGCGGAAGGTGAAGAAACAGCCCCAATCACATGAAGACGGGGTGACCCGTCTTCGCCGGCAGCGGTCTTACAAACCGCCACACGGATGGTGGAAGAACCAATATCTAGACCTGTAATAATCTCGTCGGCCATAGCTAATCTAAAGCGCCTTAGCGTCCTCCACAGGATTCAAGTATAGCACACGCAAGGTTATAAAAATGAGGGTAAAAAATCATTACCCCAATCACCCCTGCTGTGACGGCCGTCAAAAATACCGCCCCCGCCATCATGTCTTTAACCTCCCGCACCATTGGGCTTAAACGGGGCTGAACCGCATCAGCAAATCTTTCCATGATGCTATTCAAAATCTCAAGCACGAGAACTGCAGAACACAGAAGGAGAACAAGGATCCGCTCCCAGGTTAAAAGTGGTAAAATAATAGCTAACCCTAAAGTCAAAAGGGCGATAGCTAACTGCAACCGGAAACTCTGCTCAGCCTTAGCGACATCAGAAATCCCCCGCAAAGCATGCCGCATGCTGCGCAAAAATAATCGAAAAGCACTCATAAAATTTCGGCTACCAGCTTATCCTGAAGCGGAAACATGACATCAGCATCCTCAGCCACTTCGTGATCGTATCCTAATATGTGCAACACTCCGTGCACGAACAAATCTGCTATTTCAAGCTCAACATCACCCTCTTCCGCCTGTCGCACGGCCTGTGGATAGGAAATAAGCACGTCCCCAAGCTGCCCGCTCAAACCCGCACCACCCGAAGCAAATGACAGAACATCGGTAACCTTATCTTTGTTTCTATACATCCGATTCAACCTTCGAATTTCTTCATCCGTGATGAAGCTAACATCAATCTTCCCCTCAGTTTGTGAAGGGATGGCGTTCGCTAAAGCCTGCGATAGCTTCGCAAGCCGGGCTTTGGTTATCCGCTCCCCCGGCGGCACCAAACGCTGATAGACGTCAAAACTGATCATGGAACTAATTTAAAACTATTGACCATCATCTTAAAAGTTTGCAGGAACTCAATACTTTTGGCATCTCCAAGGTCGTAAATCAAGGTATATGCTCTGTTTCCTGCATTAACATACATAACTCGTTCATCTGGACCAATCAAGGCCTCATAGCCTTCCTTGGTGATTGTTGGCTGCAAACGGCTCATTGGAACCTCGCCTACCTGAGCGTCATACCAAGCCGCTAAAGTTAGATCTTCAGCCTTATCTTGCCATAAGACATTAACGGCAGCTCCCGTAGCCGAGCGAAAACTCACCCGTTGTGAAGCAGGGGTACTGATTGGATTCCAAGTTGTTGGGTAGTACATGGAAAATGGCAATTCCGCATTTTCAAGCACCCGAACCGCGCCAGTATCAAGTAATGTGGATGGCGCCAGGCCTCGGGGATCAAAACGATGAAATACCTCATTGCCATCCAAAAACGTATCCCCATCAGAATCCGGATTTCTAAAATCGGTTCCGTAGAGCAACTCTTCCACGTTACTCAAACCGTCTGAGTCCGTATCAGCACCAGAAACCGGCTTCGACGGCTCTGGGGTTGGCGTAGGGGTTGGGGTGGGAGTTGGTGTTGGTGTAGGTTCAGGTGT
>DAORIP010000131.1:0-2258 GCA_035438565.1 bacterium
CGAAGAGCTGATTAAAGGCTGGAAAATCGGTGATGTTGTCCTGCGACCGGCGAAGGTGATTGTTAACGAAATTTAAATTATGAAATGGAACCAGATCACTGTCGATTCATATAAAAATGAAAACGGATGGCAAATTGAAAAGTTTATTTTTGGCGGACAGCAGATGCACGTAAATATTCCTCCAGAAAGACCCTACTGGGTTCTAGACGTTCCATTTGATAACTACAGAATTATTTGCCCTGCCGGAGCGATGGTTAATGAGAAGCTTTTAGAGGAAAAGGATTTGGTTATCGCCGATTGGTTGTCCAAGCTTGCTCGTAATGAAAAATAATATGCGTCACGTAATCGATAAAGGGCTTGAGGGAATAAGGAAATGTATTGACGATCTTACTGTAATGCCTGAGCTTATCGAGTGGAAATATGCTGAATGGTTTAATGACGGTGTTAAGGGACTTGAACTTGCGTCCGGACGGGATTTGAGTAAATATAAAATTTTTAGACCGGTTATTTTAGTTCCTGACGAGAATTTTGAAGGTAATTATATTCCCTTACAAAACAAAGACGTTATAAACAAGATTGACATAATTAATAAAGCAAAGGAGTTACTCGAAAATTCAAAAGATTTATATGTCTAAAATTCACGGAGCGGAATTAGCTTAAGACCCTGACGTAAGGAAGGGTCTATCGAAACGGGTTAGCGGCAGGAGTGCGAGCTATCGCAACACACCACGTTCTAGACCCTTCGCCGTTGCTCAGGGTCTCGGAGCGATCGCCGGCCCGTCTACTGTGAACAGTCTACCGTCTCCTTCACTACCATCAACTGTCTACTATCAACTGTATACATAAACCAAAGATTTCTCACTTACGTTCGAAATACTATGTCTAAAATTCTCGGAATCGACTTAGGTACAACAAACTCTTGCATGGCCGTGATGGAAGGCGGTCAGCCAAAGGTGATTGAAAATAAGGAGGGTATGCGCACCACCCCAAGTATGGTGGCGGTGAGTAAGGCGGGGGAGCGCGTGGTGGGTATGCCTGCTAAGCGTCAGGCTGTGACCAATCCAAAAAACACGCTTTACTCTGTGAAGCGTTTGATTGGTCGTCGTTTTTCTGATGAGGAAGTACAGCGTGACATCAAGCTCATGCCTTTTGACATTGTGAAAAAGGGTGAAGGCGTGGCTATTAAGCTTGGTGACAAGGAATCTTCACCACAGGAAATTTCTGCCATGGTGCTCCAGAAGCTGAAGGCTGATGCTGAAGAAAAGACGGGTGAGAAGATCACTGAAGCGGTGATCACTGTGCCTGCCTACTTCGATGACGCTCAGCGCCAGGCTACCAAGGACGCGGGTGAAATTGCTGGTCTTAAAGTGATGCGCATTATCAATGAGCCTACAGCCGCTGCTTTGGCGTACGGTTTTGATAAGAAGGTGGGTGCCAAGATCATGGTCTATGACTTGGGTGGTGGTACGTTTGACGTGAGCGTGCTCGACGTATCAGAAGGTACCGTTGAAGTGCTCGCTACAAATGGTGACACGCACCTTGGTGGTGATGACTTTGATTTGATCATCATGCGTTACATCATTGATGAATTCAAAAAGCTTGAAGGCGTTGATATTTCCAACGATCCTTTGGCTATGCAGCGTATTAAGGACGCGGCCGAGCGCGCCAAGATTGAGTTGTCGACCGCCCAGGAAACAGAGATCAACCAGCCGTTCATTACTTCTGGTGCCGAAGGTCCTAAGCACTTGGTCATGAAGATGACCCGCGCCAAGCTTGAAGAGCTCGTGATGCCACTTGTTGAGAAAACCCTCGGACCAGTGAAGCGCGCTATTGAAGATGCCAAAATGACCACGGCAGACGTGGCTGAAGTGGTGATGGTGGGTGGAATGACTCGCATGCCACTCGTCTTGAAGAAAGTTGAGGATTACTTTGGTAAAAAGCCAAACGTTTCGGTAAACCCAGACGAAGTCGTAGCAATTGGTGCTGCGGTGCAGGCCGGTGTGCTTCAGGGTGATGTGAAGGATGTGTTGTTGCTCGACGTGGCACCGTTGTCACTTGGTATTGAAACCATGGGTAGCGTGTTTACTAAGCTCATCGACCGCAACACCACCATCCCAACCTCCAAGTCACAAACGTTCTCAACGGCTGCTGATAATCAGCCAGCGGTGACCATTCGTGTGGCTCAGGGTGAGCGTCCAATGTTTGGTGATAACAAGTTGCTCGGTCAATTCGATTTGGCCGGTATCCCACCAGCTCCA
>DAORIP010000132.1:0-2220 GCA_035438565.1 bacterium
CTTCACAATGTAATCATGCCCATCAAAGGTCAGGAAGCTGACGCTATTTGCATCTGGTAGGTTTTCAGGATTGAAGTATGCCTGAATAGTTTCTGCTGCATCGGTATCGGCGAAGCTGCTTCCGTAGATACCATGTACGTCAGTATAGAAGGCGATATCTGCGTGTTCGGCAATACCTGCAAGTCGTTCCCCCTGAAGCTGTTTGGCGTAATCGTTATCTAAAAGGTAATGAGCAAAGAGCGCACCGATTTTTTCATTTTCGCTATATATAAATCGACCTGTTGTCATGAGTACCTGGTGTTCATCAAAGGAGCTCACTTCGATAGAGCGGACGCTTGGTGCTCCGGCAGCTAAGGCTCGTCCTTGAGGAGCGGTTACAAACGCGTGCTCGCCCAGACTCGCGATGCTTTTTGTGCGCGTGACAATGTACCCCTCCGCATTAGTGAGTCCCATGAGGCCAATGTGCCGTGACTCTTTTTCGCTTAACATGATTGCTAGGAGGGTTTCGTAATTTTCATTGAGGAGGTGAGTAGCGATTGATGGATTTTGCGCTACGATATCGCCTTGTTCACTCAGATACTTAAGATCGGCGTTCAATTTTTCCCAGGTCTGCAAGCTTAAAGAGTTCAGCGTTGTACCGGTATGAATGTTCTGAAGCGCACTCAAACATACGTAAAAACTAAGCGTCAGTGGAATAACGGCCAAGAAGGGGAGGATATAGGCAAGAAATGGTTTTGGATGCGTTTTCATACACTAAGGACCAGGACTCTTCAGTACGCGATATGCTGCCTTGAGGCGAGCCACGATTCGATGACCGTAAATATAATGGAAAAGTGCTACGGTAAGAAGCCCAAAAAGCAGCACGGCGAGGAGTGCTGAAATATTCGTTTTGAGTAGAGTAATAATTGAAAGCGGCTCACGAACCATTACTTCCGCGTCTCTCGCGTTGCCGGCCTGATCAAATACACGCACAATGACGCGTTGTCGCTTTCTTTCTCCAAGCTGGATTTGGTAGGGCGATACGGCTTGAATAAAAACCGGTGAGCCTTGATGGCCTTCACTCAGGTCTTGGGTGCCAACTTCGTAATAATCAATTCCGGACAGGCTGTCAGTGGTGAGGAATGACACGTGTGCCTGACGATTATTACCAGCGGTCAGGTAATTGACGTTCGGCTTAAAGTCGGCTGGCGCAATGGTGTCAATTTGGATTTTATAATTGGCGGTTGATCCCCAGACTCCTTTTTTCTCGGCTTTGATATGAAAATACCAAATGCCATCGGTTAAGTGTTCAAAGGCTTTCTGTGTATCTGTAGTGGTTTCACTGTCATCAGGAATGGTGTGCGGTTTATCATCAATACTTATGGCGAATCGAGTTACGTCCGGATCCTTGTCCCAGGTCAAGATAGGGCTGTCGTTGTTGTACCACTTGTCTTGGAGTGGATGTGTTTCCGAATACACGGACACCGCTCCCGGTGGGCTAGGGAGGAGTGTATAAACTCCACGAATGGTTCTTACCGTAGCGTCTGTACCAAGGCCGTCATTCAACAACACGCGTGAGTTTGCACCAATTGAAACGATCGCCTCACCACTTGTTCTGGCTTTAAAGGTGATGGTGGTGATGAGACCGGCGTTTGTGTTAATACCGTTTGTAATAATTCCCCCGAGGTTTTCAGTGCCTCGGACGTTGTCATAGCTCGGTGGTTCAAACCAAAGTCCTACAATCGATTTTCCACCTGAAGGTGCGACGATGCTTAATTTATTGGGATCAAAATTGATGGTGAGGGTGACGGTATTGATATCCAAGCCGCGAGTATTGAGGAGAATCGGGACCTCAAAGGTACTGCCTTCCACAAAGCTTCCGCTTTGGACGGCAGGGAAGATCTCCACCGTTTCTTGAGCTGTGATATCTGAGGCATACGCGATTGGGGGAGCGATAAAGCTAGGGGAAAAAAAAGAAAACAAAAGCAGAGCGCACCCAATGCCTTGAAATTTGTGTTTGTTTTTCGAAAAATGCGATCCTCCTACCACATACCATAAGTATACGCTAAAAAAAAGAAGCACCCCGCAGCCTTTGCGGGGTGACGTCAGCGCCTCATCTGAAGCGCTATTTCTTGAGGTTGAGTCGCGGGTCCGGGCAGCTCTCCCAGCCCATCTCGACCTCGCCCTCGATGCAGCCGCCGTAGCCGCGGTTCGTACCGCTGCCGGGACGGATCTGCCAGG
>DAORIP010000133.1:0-2083 GCA_035438565.1 bacterium
CTTCACGACCAAAGCGTGGGTCTGGAGAGACGCGAAGGCGGAGATACAAGTCGCCCGGTTCACCCTGGGTACCGATGCTTTCACCCTCACCGCGAACACGCATCTGCATGCCGTCCTCAACGCCGGCAGGAATATCAACGCGTAAGGTTTTCCGACCACGTGACGTACCTTCGCCACGGCACTCGGTACAAGCCTTCTCCGGCTTTTCTCCACGGCCATCACAGTCCGTACAGGCGACGCGCATTTGCACAGAGCCCAAGATAGTGCGCTGATTCGCGATGGTGAAACCTTTACCCTTACACGTTGCACATTCTTTGAGTTTGGTTCCGGGCTCTGCACCCTGACCACCGCAACGGGCGCAGGTGTTGGTTTTATTCAAGGTGATTTCTTTAGCCACGCCAAAAATCGATTCCTTAAAGGTCATGAAGACTTCCATCTCAACGTCATCACCCTTTGGGGATCGACCACGACCACCGGCGGAACCGCCAAAGAAGCTGCCAAAGATATCGCCAAGATCGCCAAAGGCGCTCGGGTCAAAGCCTCCAGGGAATCCGCCTGCGCCACCAAATCCTTGTGGACCGTCGGCGGAGCCGTACTGATCGTAGCGGGCTCGTTTTTCCGCATCTCCAAGTGCCTGGTAGGCCTCATTGATCTCCTTAAACTTGGCCTCACTTCCCCCTTTGTCCGGGTGATGTTCGTGGGCCAGTTTACGGAAGGCTTTTTTGATATCGTCCTGTGAGGCCGATTTATCAACGCCTAAAATTTTGTAATAATCTTTGGACACATTATTTGATTTCTTCAGCCTTAACGTCGATCACCTGATTATCTGTTTTTACTTTACTCGATGCGTTTTTCTTTTTGCCAAACACTAAACGCAAGAGTGGCAGCACAACCACCGTAAACACACCGGTGACCACGGCCCAGCGCAGTTTCCACTTTGCAAGTTTGGCAAAAAATCCCATAGTTATTTAGCGTCATGGTCGTGACCGCAATCGCAGTCATCTACCCCCTCTGACTGAGGAACGACTTTGCAACACGCTCCGTCCTTGTCTTCACAACACGACTTCACAGCATGTGCATCTCCGTGATCATGCGCGCAACAGTCCTCTTTTTCCGCCGGTGTCTTGGCTTTGCCTGAAAACATCGCCTTGAGAGAATCGATAAATGACATATTGGCGCTTACGCGGTTTTGGTTTCTACCTTCTCTTCTCCATTCCAAGAACACAACTTCATTGGCTCGCCGCCATCAACACGACCCCAAACACTATACTCCCCGGCAGCTGGAACCAGGACTCCCCCAATCCGAATCACAATGTTCGCACTTGGACCCTTGAGCTTGTTCTTGAACAATTGACCCTTATCAACGAGAGTATTTGAGCTATCGGTCAGATAGATCTCAACTTCCCCCTCAGCTGGCAGACCGGTCAAGCGCGCCCCAAAGAAACCGCGGAGCGCCATTGGCGTTCCTTTCTGAAACACCGTCCGATCAAACACGTGCATGTAACTCTGCATGCCATTTACGGACATGGTCGCGAACTCACAAAACAGGGCGTATTCTTTCTGGATCATATTGAGGATGTTATGAGGGTAAGACGGTAGATGGAAGAATGACGATAAAGGGTGAGTAGCTTCGGAGTGGTCTCACGAACGCTGTGACGCGCGAATTGTGCACCTTAGGTCCTAGGCTCGTCATCGCTTGGCTTCTTCACTCAGCGACAGTTGTTGGTGTTATTACGGGCCCACCCCGAGGTTACGAGGGGTCCGTTTGGGACACATTTATGTAGACAACCTCGGATCCTTCGACCTTCGTCTCAGGATGGTAAACGATTAATCGTCGAAAAGTTGAGTGTTAGGCCTTTGGCTCGTCACTCGGCTTTTCTTCCGTGAACTCCGCATCCTTGGCGGTGGATTGGTCGGCAGAGGCTCCAGCGGCAGCGCTTGCGTCACCAGCAGGAGGGTTTTGCTGATACATCTTGGCGCCGATAGCTTGAGCATCCTTGTTCAGGGCATCGGTAGCTGACTTAATGGCTTCCACGTCTTCGCCGTCTTTTACAGCCTTCACGGCAGCAATCTTATCAGCCAT
>DAORIP010000134.1:0-2049 GCA_035438565.1 bacterium
CTCGAGTACTTGGTAGGCCTTAGGGACAATAGTTCCCTCTGCATCCTTGAGATGGAACTCACGCTCCACGCCAAGGCGACCAACGAGTTCGGGCACTACCCGAAAGCGTTGCTTGAAGGTTTCTAAGGACATAGTGATTCTCCTGTTATGGAAAGAACTCCAGCACTCACAACGACTGCCACAGCGGGGACTCCCATAAAAAAATTCCCCGCCCCACTACACGTCAAAAGACGTATAAAGGGGCGGGGAATCTTTTAGGAGAATCCACGCGGTACCACCCTTTTTAGAAATCGCTTACGCGACTTCCCTCACCGACTCAGACACCTTTCGGCCGACATCGGTTAGCTCATGATTACGGGAGCTGCCGGATTTCCACTTACGCAGAAATCATCCTGTCCTTACGGACAATTCAGGCCCAATCCCACTTTCGTGGGACCCGAACGGATGTTGCAGTTGTGATGAACGCTTATCTGAATATAAAGATAACAGATGCATTCAATGAGTCAATGGACGATTTTTAGAAATCTGCCCAGATTCTTTTTTTGCTTGATTCGATATATACCCGTTTTCCATAAGGAAAAGGTATCTGTGGGTCAGTGTGGCCAAAATCCAAATTCTGTACTATGGGTATCCCAGAGTGATAGGAATTAACGACAGATTCAATCATTTTTCGTTGCTCGTCTCGATACAATCTTTTTTCTTCTACTCCTTGTGGTTTATTGAATTCCCATGCTTTCGGACGACCAACAAGTACAGCTTTGATTTTTGAAAGAATTCCACGTTCGCCGAGCGCACGAAAAACTCGAAAGACGTAATCAGTTGAAGGGATTTCTTCTGAAGTCTCACATATAAGCACTACATCCTTAAATTCTTCATTGCTCGGCAGCTGTGTGTCATGGCGAAGCATTTCGTCGAGCGATTCAAGACACCCTCCCCAACTTACGCCTTCAACATCTATCTCACCACTCCAATACCATCCATCGTTCTTTTCATAGTTACGTTTCTTACCAAGGTTGGAGGTGTTTGCCCAGTCGAGCCCTTCATCATTATATTCGGAGCTTTCTGTCAATTCTTTTTTGCCGTGTTCAAACAGCGCATAATGTAAATACTTTATTGTAAATGGATCCATCTCTCCTTGCATGGCAAATTGCGTCATTACCGAACCACCATAGTATGAGGGGATGCCATTTAACCAAAGAAAGTTAGCAAAATGTGTATTGTCGCTAAATCCGAAGAAGGGTTTTGGATTATTAATAAAAACTTCTTTTGAAAGATTTTTTATGTAGGTTATCTGATCGTTTCCACCAATACTTGCGAAAACCGCCTTAATGTTTGGGTCACTAAAAGCTGATATCAGATCTTGAGCGCGTTCCTCTGAAGAGGCGCCAATCTTTCTAGTCGTCGGATATTCAATCGGTTCGAGATTAAAAATATCTCGCATACGCTTAAGGCCTAATTCAAATACTTCAGGAAACTTTCCTGGAGCTGCAAATGATGGTGAAAGTACAGCAACTTTATCGCCGGCACTTAGTTCGCCAAGCGGCTGATGCATCATATTGTTTCCTTAAGGCGTGCAAGCACAAACTCATGCGGAAGCACCGACAAAAACCATCCTGCCTTAGGTCCTGAGTCACGGTTGAGGAATATACGGTAGAGAGCGGTGAAGAGATCTTTTGGCGCTATTGGTACCTCAGTCTTTAGTGCGTGGAGGCGTTCGTGGAGTTGTTCTCCGGTCTTTGGGCCGTCGCTTAGGAAGGTGTGGAGCGCAGTGAGAGCACTCTTCTGGTCAGAAGAGAGTTCAACTGCAGGCATGGTTTCCTGAAGGCGATAGATGTAGCGTTCCGGCGCATAGGTGGTGAGCCAGTACTGCGCGTAGGCAGCACGCTCGGTGAGTGCGACATGCTCTTCACTGGTGAGCGGACTTCCCTTTGCCGTCTCGGCTTCCTTTTTGAGATCAAGGTGCGGCATCTGTACCACAAACGCCACTTCAGAGAAGCGCATCTGCCAGGGAGTAGGTGGCACTGCCTGGTTTTCTGGAAGCTGGACAAG
>DAORIP010000135.1:0-2047 GCA_035438565.1 bacterium
TAGCCGTCTGAATACCTTCAACCGTTCCGGCAGGGCGATGAGGACCTTGATCAACTTTTACCGACTGAACTCCATTCTGAGGAACTGCATCACCAGAAGGCTGTGTGTCATCTGCTACGAGCGTAAAGGCTGCTGCGCCGAGCCCATCAGTGATATCCGTCCCGTACCCATCATTTGCAAGAATGACGCCGTCTGCAAAGGTAAGATCAACCGGAGCGTCACCGACGGCCTCAAACGTAATGGTGAGTAACTTCCCTCCTGTGCCAATGTAACCAGGGTTTGGGATAAGCCCTTCAAAACGAATCGTGCCCGTGTCATTTGCATAACTCGGCTCCTGTACCCAAATGTTAATAATCGACTCGCCTTTTGCAAGCGCGACTACCTGCAGCTTATCCGGAGGAAAATGAATGTCAGCAGAAAACGCACTGGCAGGTTGATCAAGGCTTTCCGCGTAAACGCTAACTGCAAATGTAGAATGCGCCTTGTAACTTCCGCCGCTTGGAGAAAAATATTGACTTGCCGCATGAACCGGTGAATATACAAACAGGGCGACGAACAAAAGTCCGCTACCAAAGATTCGTTTTACGTTGAGCGTCTGCGCTTTTTCGGCCATAGCCGTGTCTTTGTCATGAAGACCAATGCGGTCAACAAGATTACTGCAAGTATACCGCAAATGCCGAGCCCTACAGGACCAAGGAAACTTCCTGTACCCGCAACCTCAACAACCCGGACATTCCCAGCCTCATCTGCGGCGCGAACAAGAACTTTTCCGTTCAATTTTTGGTGCTGAAGTCGATATGGACTTTCAGTCTTCTCCCAACGCGACCAGCCCTCACGGACTTCGTAATGATCTATGCCGGACAACTTATCTTGTGCTGCAAAAGCAAGATACCAATCACCTGTAACGTCCTCCTTATACAAAACTGGCGTAAATAACTCCGGTGGAGCAGAGTCAGTCAAAATCTCAACGTTCGACACTTCCCCTGTCTCCACCACCGCAAAGCCAATCGGGCCAGGCGATATCGCCGCCTCAGTCCCCGCTCCATCATTCAGTAAAATCTTATCTTCAGATGATTCTATTCTCATTTCCCCCAATTCCTCTGCCGTCACCACCAACGTGAACAACTCTCCTCGTCCGCCAACAAAACCGCCCGGAATCACGCCGCTAAATGGAATGACCTGCGCGTCGGTTGCTGGTCGCGCAAGCCATAAATTCACCACTGAATTTCCATCGCGCACATCAACTACCTTAAGGCCATCCGGAACCAAGATTGAGCTCTCCACCGCCGCCACCGACTGCGCCTGAGTATCTAAATACACACCAACCTCAAAAGTACTCCCCAAAGTGATTGCGCCGCTTGGAATGCTGAAATAAATCTGCGCCATACACCAAGATTAACCCGTCCAGTAAAATGCCATAATCGCAAAGTCGGTGAGATCGATCTTTCCGTCCCCGTTCAAGTATTTTGCCTCTTCTGGCAAAAACGCGGCACTCAAGTCTCGCTTATACCAAAAACCGGCGATCGCAAAATCTACCAAGTTGACCCGATTATCATGGTTAAGATCGGCCCTTAGGTATCCCTCCGGTGTCGGCACACTTCTGTCTGAAACTTTAAAAAAGACGGAGGTGCCAAAATCACTCGCCTCATTTCCGAGGGTACTTTTAGCGCTCACCGAATAATCGCCTATCGATAATGATCTCGTTGCGAGTAAGTATGAATATGTTCCATCTGCATTCGCGAGTACTTGATCAGTCAGGTTTCCAGGTTGACCAACAAAAACAGTAACGGTGCTGAGCGGCACCGTTTGACCGGTTACCGATAAGCTATCCCCTTGCTTTACCTGACTCTTATCAATCGACAACGTTGGCGGCAAATATACGCCCGCAATATTCGTAGTTGAGCTCCCGCTCACACTGACACGAAAAGGTACGGAGCCGGATCTTCGACCAGCTTCATCCTCACCGTAAAGTACAAAGTTATAGGTACCTGTACTCAAATTTTCAAGATTCATCTGGAAGGTAGCTGAAGAATTTGCCTGTGCTTCC
>DAORIP010000136.1:0-2022 GCA_035438565.1 bacterium
GGCAGCCGCGGCGCCACAGAGCGTGAATCGCTTCGGCGGGCATGCGACTGCAGCAGATGGCGGTCGATCACCTCGATGACCGTTGGCCCCTGCGAACGGAACAGCATGACCAGAGACCCGATGTGGTGATCGGAGGGCGGAAGGGTGACGGGGGGATTGGGGCCGCTCATGATGATGTCTGACCTCGGAAGGTGAGAGTGAAGGGAGATTGTGAATGAATCACCTCTCCACGATAAAGGATTTGGCCAGGTTGTCAACAAACCCTGACTTGTGGACAGCTCTTGAAGGCGGGTTTCTTTCATGTTATCCTAACCGTACAAAATACGAACACACCCCTAGAGTCCCAACTCTTGGGGGAATTCTTATTTGCTAAACATCGTGAGCATTGGCGATTATGCAATTCAAACTGAAATCAGACTACGCTCCGGCTGGTGATCAGCCAAAGGCTATTGAGCAACTCACGAAAGGACTTCGTGACGGTTTGGATCGCCAAACTTTGCTTGGAGTAACGGGATCTGGAAAGACCTTCACCATGGCAAATGTCATCCAGAATGTGCAGCGGCCAACCTTGGTGATTGCGCACAACAAAACGCTGGCAGCTCAGCTGTGTAACGAGTTCCGTGAATTTTTCCCGGATAATGTCGTGGAATATTTCGTGTCCTATTACGATTACTATCAACCAGAGGCCTACTTGCCACGCACAGATACCTACATTGAAAAAGAAGCCACCATTAACCAAGAGATCGACCGTTTGCGCCACGCGGCTACGCAAGCTTTGCTTACGCGTAAAGATGTCATCATCGTGGCGTCTGTTTCGTGTATTTACGGTTTGGGTTCTCCACTTGAATATCAAAAGGTGGTCATGCACGTAACTGCTGATGGAAAGATGCAGCGTGATGAGCTCATGCGCCGCATGATTGAGATGCAATTTACCCGAACCACAAGCGACATTACCCGCGGTCAATTCCGGGCCCGTGGCGATGTGCTTGAAATCATGCCGGTCAATGAAGAAGTCCTCTACCGCGTCGTGCTTGAAGGCGAGTTTGTGCGCGAAATTTTCAGACTCGATCCGATTACGCGTGAAATGATTGAGAAAGTCCATGACATGTGGCTCTTCCCGGCTAAGCACTTCATGACCTCGCCGTCGGAAAGGGAGCGAGCATTGCAGGATATGGAAAGCGAGCTCAAGGTGCGTCTTGAGGAGCTCGACCAAGAGGGGAAACTCCTTGAGTATGAGCGTTTGTCGCGCCGCACACGCTACGACATTGAGATGATCCGGAATATTGGTTTCTGTAACGGCATTGAAAACTATTCACGTCACTTTGATGGCCGGGCTCCGGGAGAGCCACCATTTTCGTTGTTATCGTATTTCCCAAAAGACTTCCTCACCATTATTGACGAGTCGCACGTCACTTTGCCGCAGATTGGAGGTATGTTTGCAGGAGACCAAGCGCGCAAACAAACCTTGGTTGAACACGGTTTCCGTCTCCCATCTGCCAAAGACAATCGACCACTCAAGTTTGACGAATTCATTCACAATGTTGGTCAGATGGTGATGGTTTCGGCTACTCCTGGACCATATGAACGTGAAGTTTCCGATCAGATTGTGGAGCAGATTATTCGTCCAACTGGTCTTGTCGATCCGGAAACAATCGTTCTGCCAGTTACTCCGGCTGCGGCCTTTAAGCCTCGTCCCGGGGAGCTCTTACATCCAAATCTGCCTTCAGATTATCCGGGTCAGGTCAAAGACATCATGGTGCGTATTAAAGAACGAGTAGAAAAGGGGGAGCGCGCCTTGATTACGACGCTGACCAAGAAAATGGCGGAAGATTTGGCGGGATACCTGAAAGAAGACGGTATGAAAGTAGCGTACCTTCACTCTGACATCGAAACTCTGGACCGTATTACCATTCTCTCCGATCTCCGTCGCGGTGCGTACGACGTGCTCGTTGGTGTGAACTTGCTGCGTGAGGGTCTCGATCTTCCTGAAGTGTCACTTATCGGTATTCTCGACGCTGATAA
>DAORIP010000137.1:0-2019 GCA_035438565.1 bacterium
ATATCCAAACGACACGCCTTGAAATCTGATAATGACATCGCCCTGATCCATAATGGGCGGTAGTCTAACGCATTTTTTCCTAAAAGTCCAGTTTTACTCCCTAACAATAAAGAGTCGCGCCGTACGAATGACATCGTAATCATATTCCCCGTCAAAAGCCTCGTGAACCGGCTTTAAAAGCTCAGTTTCCAATGCTCTGAACTTGGCCTGGATCCGTTTTACGTCATCTTCCTTGCCCGCAATCAAGTGCCCGAGCTTTTCAAGTGGTAAGGCCTTAAGCTCTCGCAACTCCTCCAAGTGCTCAAAAATAGTAAACACCGTTCGGCTGCGTTCAGTGGCAGCCTGCTGAATGGTCATGCCCGCCACAATAAGCGCCAGCGTCACTTCATAACGTTTCTCTTTAGCCCGCTTCACCTGCTTTGGTTTCCCGACAAACCCATCGCCCTTTAATGTACCACCGCGCGTCAAAACAAAAGCCTCGTGCAAACGTTTCAACTCTTCCACCGGCAACACCGACATTGCCTCCCCGGCCTCAAGTGAGTGCTGACGAAAAATTTCATCTTGAGCGAGCACGGACGGGTCAACTTCCAACGCTCGGGTATTTAAGCCTTGCAAATGTAACCCCGAAAGGGAACGAACTCGAGACAGAGCCACATAACCCTGGCCGTAAGCAAACGCGCTTGAGAGATCAATAAGCGCAGCATCAAGTGACATGCCTTGGCTCTTGTGTACGGTCATAGCCCAAGCTAACCGGAGTGGTAACTGAACAATAGCCGCCAAGGTTTTACCTTCAGCTTCAATTTTCCACTCCGTGGTAGCAGCCTCAATGGATCGACCAGATCTCAGTTTTACAATTGGGTAACCAGTGTCTTTTGAAAAACTACTAACCTCGCCCGTCGTTCCATTTACGTAGCTCCCATCTGTGCTGTTTTTTGTAAACATGACTCTGGCTCCCACCTTGAGCTCAAGCACTTCTGGCGATAAACACCCACGCTTGAGCTGATCAATCATCGGCGGCGCACCGTAGGCATGCATTCGAAACACCCGAGACGTGGTTTCGAGTTTTGAAAGTGCAAACGTATTCATTCGATCCACGTCGACATTGTGAGAAAAGAGTTTTGTCATCTCAGAAAAATCCTCGTCCATGAAGATTACCTGTCGCTGTCCTAAAATTTCTTTATGATCTTCCCGCACCTTGCCACGTCGTAGTGCGGATAATACATCAAGAAACGTCTCATCTTCTTGGCGATGCTGTTCGCTCAAATAGCATATGGTGGGCTTAGCCGCTTTCCAAGACTCCGCCTCAAAAGCGAATTGTGGGATTGGCTCCCCGGGGCGTGACACCGGAGGAAGCTGAAAAAAATCGCCCACAAAGATCGTTTGCAAACCGCCAAACGGCTCATGCGATTCCCGAATCGTCTTGCACACCGCGTCAACGAGGTTCAGTGTACGACCATCGAACATGGAAATCTCATCAATGATGAGCACCTGAGTATTTTTGATGCGTTTTGCAAGCCTGTCTCTCCCCGCCAATTCCTTAAGCTCACTCGCGTTCATGGACTTATTGATCCCAATGCCACTCCAAGAATGAAGCGTCATGCCGCCAATATGCGTAGCCGCGATTCCCGTTGACGCAGTAATAGCAGGATCAATCCCGCATGAACGCAAATACTGAACGTATTGCCGAATGGTATACGACTTCCCCGCCCCTGGCTCACCGGTCAAAAAAACATTCCCACCAATTTTTAAAATCGCCAAAGCTTCGGCTTGCGTCATAGCGACGTCAGTGTAACTGAGCGCGTGATAATATGCGAACACTATGTCCCACTGGTTTGTGTATATCTTGCGCTGCAAGAACAATAGCCTGTACACGGGAATCACCAATAATCTCGAATCACGTGTCGCAAAACATCAGGCTGGTAAAGGTGCTAAATATACACGCGCCTTTGGGCCAGTAACCTTGGTCTACGCAAAGATCATGAAGAACGCTACGCTCGCCAGAAAACGTGAAGCTGAAAT
>DAORIP010000138.1:0-2014 GCA_035438565.1 bacterium
TTTAACAGAGACTGAACGGAATTATTCTCCTTAAGATGCGTAAGTGTTGGGAGTGCCTGTATCAACTCCTGATGATCCCGCTCAAAGTCCAAATAACGTTTATGAAAAGCTGGGTAATCTGAACCCAGGTATTGCTCCGCTGTACGCATGAGGTGCGTGACATTCTCATGTCGGTCAATGCGCTTCTTCAATTCACGCTCAACAAACACAAGTAAATCGACCGACTCTTTGAGTTGCTGATACGAACGCGTCAATGATTCCTCCTTAAGACAAAGGCCTAATACCGCCCGATCCTCTGCGGTCTTTAGGTATGGTTCGGCCGCACGTAACACTTGCATGATCTTTCCTAACCAATCACGAACTATTGGGGCAAAATGTTTTTCTTGAGGATTTAAATATGAATACGTCAGTGTCTCGGCGTAAAATCGGTCGTCACGTAAAGGAGCCTCTGTTAAAAAGGCTGACAACTCATTTGTAATTCTTGCGTGTATTTCACGTGGAAGGTCATTCCACGTTGATTCCGATTTCTTTCGTGCAATCGAACGAGGCTCGAGTCTCCATGGAGCCTGGTTCCAGATCGCGTGCTGCTCTTCATGCAAGAGTGTTGATCGTATCTCCTCCGACCCCACCTGCCCATTATCATGTGCAAGTTTTGTGATATTAATCGGGGCCCCGTCCAGATTCAAGGATAAACCGCTCGTGTATTTATAATCATTGTTCGCGTCCTTTTGAGCAAAATTCCGCTGAGCCCGCGCGAGTGACAAAAAATCCTGGTCTGATGCAGTAAGCAACGTCCACCCGCCACCGAATAATTTTGTAGCAGCGACTAATCCTTCAGGATCCCGACCAGTGAGTTCACGGAAAACGGATTCGCCTATATGCGCATTCGATTTTCTATGGAGTTCTGCAGAAATACGCTCCTGTCGCGGAAGTGATTTTCTTCTATTGGTACCATAGTAACTATAATGATCCTCAAGCATTGCAACATACGAATTCTCAAAATACGGGTTTGACTTTACTGACTCCATCTCCTTATTCCACACTTTTTCTGGGTGTCGTAATGAGTGGGCGAAATCAAGATATTCTGAAATTTTTTCTAAATGCAACCAAGCCCCTAATAGACCTTCCCGATCTTCGCTACCTGCCGAATTGAAATATGACTCCTCGAATCTATTCATGAAATGTCGAGCATTCTGTACAACCCAAAGGGTATGTCCGGGATCGGCCTTAGGGTCATTGTCCCGATTCTGCATGAGATCGTAGACATTAACCAATGAGGAATGATCAACAGTGTCTATCGACACGTGTAACTTTCGAAATGCTGACAATAACAGTTCCGCATTGAAATGTCGGTATGAACCGTTTGGTTTTGTGCGCGCAAAGCTTTCCAAGGACTTCTTTGCAACGTCTACCCCGACAATCGAAATCCAATTATCAAAGGCTTCACCGCGTAACGCCGAGGGAATGTCATGACCATAGCGGTCTTCAAACAGAAGCTCTGGACAGCGTTCAATGAGAACCTGAATCTTCCCCTGCTTTACATATGCCTTTAACGCATCAACTTCCAGGCCATCGATCTCTTCTTGATAATACGAGCTATCATCTCCGTCATTCGCACCTTTAATAACCCATATGTCAAAGTCAATATTCTTCCCCAACTGACTTCTGAGCCAATCCCGAACACCAGATCTTTCTCTATAAGTCTTATAACGAAATTCGGACTGCAATGCTTGCAGCCCGTTGTTCGTATCCTTCACCTCAACTGGCTCACCACCCTGAGATTCTCGACGATCACTGAGCATAGACGTCAGACCGCTATCATGCCCACCATAATAGCAAACTTTCAACAGTTACAGGGTGGCAAGAATCTAGCCTGCCATCTGCGACAAATCATTTACCGCAGATACATCAATCCAGGCACCTGGGATTTCAAGGTGAGGGTGGCCTTCAAAGCGTTTTGCTACTTCTTCTTGGGATTCACCATGAACAATTGAGTACAACATAATATCGTTCT
>DAORIP010000139.1:0-1944 GCA_035438565.1 bacterium
AAGCCACTTTTATGCCCAGTATCATGCACACCTAAGACAAAACGCTATAGGCTTGAAGGCGGCGACATCGGCGCAGCCACGACCTCTTTTCGTGAGGCATAACCCGCCCGCTCTAGGATATCTCGCGACACAATTTCTTTATCCTGACCAAATTGTAGGCGTGAAATTTCTTTAAGGGCATCCCCCACTTTTCTGCTGCCCTTGGCTGGTGGATAGGCCTTCATGGTGAAGGGCTTGGCTTGGGCGTTATCAATGATCATCTTTACGTTCCAGGTGTACATGTCCGTGTTCATGAGGTCCTGACCTGAGAACGTAGGCTCAAAAACCTTCCCCAGGGTTTCAATATCCTCCGGACCAACACGAGCAACCATAATGGTACCCACGTTACCAAGCACCGCATCACGAATTTCACTTTTCCCATCACGTACCAACTGACCCATGTACTGGTGAGCGAGCACCAAGTTTAAGCGGTATTTACGTGCCTCAGACAAAATGGTGGCAATAGACGGCGTAACAAAGTTCTGGAATTCATCAATGTACAGGTAGAAGTCTTTGCGTTGATCCTCCGGAATGTCGGCACGAGTAAAGGCAGCCATCTGAAGTTTGGCGACTAAAATCAAACCAAGAAGTGAGGCATTGACTTCACCCGTCTTTCCTTTTGAAAGATTCACCAGAAGAATCTTCTGATTATCCATGATGTCCCGGAAATTAAAGGCCGATTTGGATTGACCAATGATGTTGCGCATCATTTCATTTTCCACAAATCGTCCCACCTTGGACACCAAGTACCCCATCATTTCACTCTTGTGATAGTCCGAGGTTTTGGCCATTTCATCTTCCCAGAAAGAACGTACCAACGGATCCTTGACCTTGGCGACCCAGGCCTTCTGAAAGGCATCGTCAGAGATCATGCGTGGGATTTCAACAATCGTCCCCGGATTTTTTACGTCCGCCATGAGCGTTAACATGTAGTTGCGCATGTTGTGCTCAAACATTGGACCGATCATTTCTGGTGGGAACAGCATGTAAAAAATGCTGATCATTTCCTGAACCGCAAAATCACGCATGTTCTCATCTGGAGCTTCAAGCATGTTGAGTCCCATCGGTCGCTCCAAGTCAGACGGGTTGAAATACACCACATCATCAAGACGCTCCTTCGGGATCAACCCCATGAGATCGTCAGCCAAATCACCGTGCGGATCAATAACCGCAACGCCCTTACCATTTCTGATATCCTGCAAGGCCATGTTCTTAATGAACTCGGTCTTACCCGAACCGGTTTTACCAATAATATATGTGTGACGGCGTCGATCCGCCTCGTTCATATAAATCTCAGTCTTTTTGCCGCGGTACACGTTGTATCCCAAATGCAAACCAGACTGCGGGACGTTGACCGGAGCTGGAGCAGTGCGTGCACTCATCCACCGAATATTTGGTGTCTCAGAAGTCGGGAGCGGTAAGTGCCATAAACTGGCTAACTCTTCTGTATTCAAAATAAGGTGATGCGACTGACTGAAGGTTCTGAAAATAAAACCTTCAAGAATAGCTTTGCGGGATGACGGAATATTTTTCTCAAACGAATTTCCGTATTCATACACGTTGTACTGCCCAAAGGCCTGCAAGACGTTCGTAAGATACATTTGCGCCTCTTCTGTATTGGCAGCTGAAGCCACCACACGAATAGTGGTTTCGAGTCCCGCTTTACTCAGTTTATTTTCAATGCCTTCAAGCATTTTGGTCTCCGCAGCAGATAATCGGCGCTCGCGCTGCTTTTCTTTACTCTTTTCGATATCTTCTTTGGTAGCAAACCAACCATGAGATTTCGAACCCTTCTTGGCGTCCTGAAAACTCATGCCTTGCTGCATGTTTCTCACAATTTTAAGCCCAAGCGCTCGCCAGGTGCTGTTTGCTGGCCGAACCACAAATTGAATAGCCACGCCATCA
>DAORIP010000140.1:0-1935 GCA_035438565.1 bacterium
GGCTGCGGCTTTCTCGTCCCTCACGTGCTGTGCGCAGACACAGAACTAAATCGCCCACTGCTTCGCAGTGTGCGCCCTGAGGGACTCGAACCCCCGACCTTGATGGTGTAAACATCCTGCTCTACCAACTGAGCTAAGAGCGCGCTCCGAAACTATACCCTATTCCCTATAACCTATCAACTCGCCTATGGTCCCCTCGGTAAGAATCGAACTTACATAACCGGCTTAGAAGTCCGGTGTTCTATCCATTGAACTACGAGGGGAAGGGTCGAAAATATATCTAGTTGACATATTTTCTGAAGTATGTTACCATATCAATAAACCTTTTGCAATGGAAACAATTGAACGTGGTACGGTTGAATGGAGTAGATTCCTTCGACGACAGCGTCGTCAGATCAATGCTCGTCTGAAAAGGTATCGCGACCCGGGAATGGCTCGTATGGAACTTGCTGCGACGGGTGACTTAACGCCATATCGCCACTACAAGACGGAAACCGTTTCTCGGTTCTTGCATCAGGCATTGGATCAGATGAAGTCGGGTACTTACGGCGTCTGTGTCGTGTGCGGAGAAGATATACCGATCAAGCGTCTCGAGCTCGTTCCTGCAGCGTTGGCATGTGTGTCGTGTGACGGCAAACGGGGAGGATCAACTTAGATTCTCCCCGTTTTTCTTTTTATCAAACGTGTAGCCGCGGAAGACCTGCGTTAATTGGCCCCTAGCGAGACGTTCTTGTTCGGCCGGGGTCAAACGGTTCTTGTCAAAGAATTTCACTGGGCTGCGCAGGATGATGAATTCCAGGTCTTCTGGCTTGATAGTCCCTGAAAGTATTTTGACATTCTGTCTCGAGATCGTACCGACCTCCTCCATTTTTTCAGCTGGCTCCTCGATAGACATGTGCTCCGCATTCTGGTCATAACCGGCAACCATCACGATAGGTCCGGCATTGCCGCGACCCTCGAGAAAAGCATTGGCAATGCCATTTGTCTTCTCAATTGAACCATGAGGCCACAATGCGCAGTTGGCATATTTATCACCGCGTCCTCCGACAACTTCCGGATCGAAGGTGATCGTGACATCGTTACCATGAACTAGGTCGACAATACGATTGGGATTCTCACGTCGCACTACCAAAGGCTTGCTTGCGGAATATTGACGATACACTTCATTTACATCTTCATGGTACTCTCCGCCGTAGTCACGTAAGTACTGATCCAGTTCGTCATAGGTTTCATAAGCTCTCGCCATGTATGTTTCCGGGTCTTCTTTTAGGGTTGTGGTATTCTTCAAAAGTTCCAGGTTTCCCATCAGGACGGCAAAATTCTCCGCCGACCATTCCTTGATCGATTGTTCTTCCTGCGGCGCCTCTTTCGCCCTCCTCGGCTTCGCGGTTTCTATTCCCATATAAATAAGATACTATCATATTTATGAATCCTGAAATATTGTTTGAAAACGACGCATATCTCGTCATCAATAAGCCCGCTGGCTTGGTCGTTCATGGGGATGGGAAAACGAAAGAACCTACTCTTGTTGATTGGCTTCTAGAACAATACCCTGAAATCAAGGATGTCGGGGAACCTCTCATTATCGAAAACCTAGCCACTAGCCACTATCCACTAGGCACTCTCGTTATTCCGCGTCCCGGCATTGTCCACCGTCTCGACCGCGAAACGTCCGGCGTCATGATCGTGGCCAAGACTCCTGAAGCATTCGAATATTTCAAAGACGCGTTCAAGAATCGCGAGATCGCAAAAACATACAACGCCTTCGTCTTCGGCCACGTGAAGGAGAATGAAGATACGATCGACGCGCCGATCGCCCGAAGCAAGAGCGACTTCCGCAAATGGTCGGCTCAGCGCGGGGCTCGCGGTGAAAAGAGAAATGCGATAACTGACTACAAGGTCTTGAAACGCTTCGAAGAAGCTGACGTCAGTAGT
>DAORIP010000141.1:0-1916 GCA_035438565.1 bacterium
ACTTCGAGAGTTCCAAGAGCTTGGACACGAAGTTATTTTGCTCATTGGTTCGTTTACCGCCATGATCGGCGACCCGACTGACAAGTTGGCTGCTCGTCAGCAACTTTCGGCTGCTCAGGTGATGGAGAACGCTGCTTCTTACAAGAAACAGGCTAAGAAGATCTTGAAGTTTACCGGTGAGAACGCAGCTAAGCTCATGTTCAATCACAAGTGGCTCGCCAAAATGTCTTTCTCTGACGTTGTTGAGCTTGCTTCGCACTTTACCGTGCAGCAGATGAGCGAGCGCGACATGTTTGAGAAGCGATTGGCGGAAGGTAAACCTGTTTACCTCCATGAGTTCATGTACCCGCTCATGCAGGGGTATGACTCAGTCGCTATGGACGTAGACGTTGAGCTTGGCGGAAGTGATCAGACGTTCAACATGCTCGCTGGCCGCACGCTGATGCGCGAAATGAAAAATAAAGAGAAGCAGGTGTTGTCACTTAAGCTTTTAACAAATGCTGAGGGGAAGAAGATGAGTAAGTCTGAGGGTGGTTTTGTGGCCATTACTGACGCTCCAGAAGACATGTACGGAAAACTCATGAGCATGAGCGACAGCATGATTCTACCGTACTTTGAAATCATCACTGACGTTCCAATGGAGGAGATCGAGGGCATGAAGCTGCAAATGTCTGCCGGTACCAACCCACGGGATATCAAGATGAAGCTTGCGGCTGAGGTGGTGACTATGTTCCATGGTAAAGTTGCCGCCAAGCGCGCTGCCAAGCACTTTTCCACCGTTTTTCAACAGCATGAACAGCCGACGGAGATGATCGACTTCCAGGTTGCGAGCCCAATGAATATTCTCGATGTCCTTGTAGCTGCCAAGCTCGCGAGTTCACGCGGCGAGGGGAAGCAGCTGATTGCAGGCGGGGGAGTGAGAATCGATGATGTAGCGGTGACGGATATTGGCCTCATGATTGACCCTGCTAAGCTTCCCGCAGTCCTTCAAAAGGGGAAGCGACACTTCATTCGACTCGTGAAGTAAGGAAAGAACACACCCTCGGCTTTCGTGGGTGTGTTTTATATTTCATCCCCAGGCGGTATTTTCAGCATTTCCATACCTGCTAAGCTGACCCTGTTTTTAACGTTCTTGTTTTGTGGCTACTCCTGTAAAAACATGGTTTCGAGGAGGTTTTTTTGTTCTATTGCTCGTTGCAGCATTAGCGGGATATTTTCGTGTTCAAGGCAAAACGCCGGTTGCAGGTGGAGATTGGGGAAGCGCGAATATTGAAGTTGCGGCATACACTTGGGCGTCGGAGCCGTTTGTTGAGGTAGATTGCAAAGGTGGGGATTGCTTACACTATGATCACCACTTTAGTTTGAATTTGGGTGAATCAGCTACGCTCAAGCAACAACAATCTTGGCCTGTGTTATTGACCTGGAAGTCGGCGAAACCGGTAACCATTCCCGCGCTCGGTATTCTTGAACCAACTCCAGAGGGAAAGGCATACTTCAATCCTTGGAAAGACATGACCGTGGCATTTTGTCAGGATATGGATTGTTCAACCAAGGTGGGCATTGATGTGGTAACTTTTGGTGTTCGGAATGATTGTGTAGAACAGCCGCTTGAGGGTATGTACCAGGCACAGCCAAACTGGCTGAAGAGCCAGGGTGAAGCGTACAGTGTTTCAAATTTAGACGGTGAGTATTGTACGGATTGGACGTGCACACAGTCAGCTCCGGCACCGGCCTGTTTTGGTACGGATCGGCCAAATACTGAGGCCTGCGGTGAGACGGGATGTGAATGTAATCTTGATCCATGGACACATCCTGCTCCAAACATTTTGGAATACAAAGCGGTCATCTCAGCTATTCGTGGTCTTCAGGCGCCTTGGTTTGCGGATAGGTGGGCAACCGGTGGACTCTATGCCGTG
>DAORIP010000142.1:0-1889 GCA_035438565.1 bacterium
CTCCCAAGTCGTGTGACACTCAAATACAAGCTACGCTAAAACAGGCGGAACTTTCGATACCCCAAGACTCCTCACTTTCGTTCGGAATATATGCACGAATTCATGAACGACCTTATTGATGTTTCAGTGGATTTTACGGGACGCAGGATCAGGCCAAAGCGCGTACGCTGGGGAACCAAAGTGTATGACATCGATAAAGTGAATCTTGTACACGGCGCCAGAGAAGGACAAAAACGTATCTATTATTTTTCAGTTTCAGACACGGCCAATTTCATGAAACTCAAACTTGATACCGAAACCCTAGAGTGGCGCTTGGTTGAAGTCTATGCTCCCTAAGGTCTAGATCTTGAAGGACCTATAAAGCTAGAAATAAGCGCCCCGATACATAATTCACCAGACCCTTCGCCTACGCTCAGGGTCTTTTTGCACTATGGCAATTATTCTACATCTGGATTTCAATTCCTATTTTGCCTCAGTCGAACAACAGGCTAATCCATTTTTACGCGGCTTGCCTATTGCAGTCGCAGGCAAAGGTCGACATTCCATTGATGTCGCTATGGCGCATCGTGGAAGTAAACGCATCACCATCGATCAGCTGTCTTTTCAACGCTCAGTGGTCACCACCGCCTCCCGAGAGGCGAAAAAGCGTGGGGTTAAAACAGCTATGGGTACCTGGGAAGCCAGAAAAATCTGCCCTGAGATGCTTGTCATTCCAGGTGACCCGAAAAAATATGGAGAGATTACCAGCCGGTTCATGACCATCCTGAAACGTTACGCAGACAGCGTACAACAATTCAGTACCGATGAAGCCTTCGCAGATATTACCTGCGCGTCCGGCGGCGACTATTTTGGAGCCACCATCCTTGCCCAGCAAATCAGGGCTGACATCAAAAATGAATGCGGCGAATACTGCACGGTATCTATCGGCATCGCGGCCAATAAATTTCTTGCAAAACTTGCCTCAGAATCTAAAAAACCAAACGGGCTCACGTGCGTTCCGCCGCACGAAGCTGAAGATTTTGTCCTTACACGACCATTGGCTGATTTTTGTGGGATTGGAAGACGCATTGAAAAACATCTTGAAAGACTCGGCGCGACTTCGGTTGCTACGCTACGACGATTGCCACTTTCGCTTCTCCTCAGTGAATTCAAAAGCTACGGCTATTTTTTGTATAACTCAGCGCGCGGCCTTGGGCCTAATGAACTCGAATCTATTGATGATCCAAAATCCATTGGCAATTCCTACACCTTTCCTCACGATCTCAAAACCGATCACGAAATCTATCAAAACTTACTCGCACTCGCCGATAGGGTGGCTTGGCGTATGCGTAAACAAAAATTTATTGCCACACATATTTCTGGCTATGTTCGTTATGGTGACTTTGGAGGTTATGGCTTTCATAGGCGCTGCAAAGACCCCCTCATCGATGGACTTGAAATCACCAACACCGCCTGGGAAATCATGAAAGAAAAAATTGATATTCCGCAGGGCGTCCGGCTTATTGGCGTATCGGCATCCGGGCTTTTACCCATTGGCGGCAGCGATTCCCTCTTTGAAAAGGAACGTCGCAAGGCTCGCGCGCTACAGGCACTGGACAAAGTCACTGACAAATATGGGAGCGGCGCCTGGCAACGTGCAAGTACCATGAAGACATCGTTTAAAGAAAGGGTAAGTGGCTGGCATTACGATCACGAAAGCTAACCCCCTCTACTCCCCCTTCCTAAGGGGGACAGTATAAAAAACGGGCAGTCACGACTTTCGTCATGACTGCCCTGTTACGCGCTCCGCCTGAGGCGAAGCTACTGGACCTGCAGCTCGCACCCCCCGAGCCCGTTCAGAACGTAGGCGGTGGGCTGGAGAACCCCATCCTCGTCGTACACCCGCCAGG
>DAORIP010000143.1:0-1883 GCA_035438565.1 bacterium
CATATGTCTCGTTGTAGCGGACTTCGAGAACGTTACGGTAGGTATTATTCGCCAATGAAGCGCTCCTTGTCTTCCGAGCATCAAAGTTAGCGATCGTCATGACCGCGTGATCTGTCTTTGGAACAAATCGCAACGGAGAACTTGAGCGCTGCTTGTCAGACCCATAAACATATCGACCCCCCTCATACGCCGCCCGAACCTTCTCCCCCTGCTTGTAGCTCCCAAGCAAAGCGCCATCAGTATTCTTAAGATCGAAATCGCTTTCGTAAGAAGTAACGTACACTTCATTTTCGGTTTCTTCATCAACAATCAAAATACCCACGCGGATAACGGGTTCATCAATATAAGAGGCGGTATCTTCTTCAACAACGGGTGAATTTAAAGCCGCTGGAGCGCCGCCGGTAACGGTAACCGGAATTTCAACGAAGGCATCTGGAATCGTAACGTCATTCGCGGTTAACTGAAACTTCGCCGTGTGCGTACCGTTCGTTTTTGGAGCCGTAAAAATAAACTGCACCGTAGCAGTATCCCCAGGCTTTACGCTTTGTCCGGTCAAAAGAGCGAGCTGGTTACCACTCCATGAAGAATGGGCAAAACTCACACTACTCGTTGAGGCTAAACTTACATCCGGCGCCTTAATTCCATAAGAGGACCAGGTTGTCGTACCGGTATTTTTAAACATGGCAGTGAAAGCGATCGTCTTCCCTGCCTTTACCTGTAGGCTATTCGCAGTCTGCGTCACGAGTGAGGCCGTATAACCCGTTGTCACCGGTGTTGTGGTCTCAGTAGTGGTGCTCGAGGTTTTAGATGTAGAGGTGCTCGTTGGTTTCTTGACCGTAATATTCAAAGCAAAAGCTCCACCCGGAATCCAAGCCACATCTTCTGATGCCAAATTAAAGCCTTCTTTATAGGCACCTTCCGTACTTGGGGCATGGATTTGAAAGCTCACCGTACCGGTAGCCATAGGGGCAACCGAAGCTTCTGATAATCGCTTAACTTGAGATGGCGAGAGCCAAGTGCCAGGGTCAAAGGAACTTGTTCTATACTTAGGGTCGTAGGTATACAAAGAAATATAGCCGGGACCGTCATTCTTCCAAGTGGTTGTTCCGGTGTTCTGGAACGTAACAGTGATGTTCTTGCTTTCCCCGGGCGCCATGGTTATGGTGCCACCACCGGTTGTTGATACCCGGGTGGTAGAAAGGCTCGCCGCCTCGGCTGTAAATGGCACCGCGGACAACAGCAAGATCAACAAAACACCAGCAGAAAGAAGCTTTTTCAATACGTGCAACATAGGCTCTTCCAGTATAACATTTTTCACATATGTCCGTTGGTCACGCTTTAGCAAAGAACTCGGCACTCCAAATTGGCGGCAAGCTCATAGGAACTGTCTTCGGGCTCGTCACCTTTTACTTAATGCTTCATTTTTTCAATACTGACGGCTTCGGTCTCTACACCACAGCCATGACCTACGTGACAATTTTTGCCATCATCGTTGATTTCGGCCTAACGCTCACCACCACCCAGATGATCTCTGAAAAGGGTGTCAATGAATCCAAGATCCTGGGAAATTTGGTGAGCATGCGTATCCTGACCGCCACAGTGTTCATGTCACTCGCACCAATCAGTGCCTATTTCATCCCGCAATACGCTACTATCATGCATATCATCATGATTGGATCGGTAACGTATTTCATTTCGGCAATTGCTCAGATGTTTCTCGGGGTTTTTCAAAAGCGGCTCGATGTTTTCATGGTAGTGGTTGCAGAAATCATAAATCGCAGCCTGTCATTGGCGGGAATCATTTTTGTTGGGCTGTCGCACGGCAGTGTCACTCAAGCATCGTTGGCGTTCCTACTCGGCATCCTTGTTCAGCTTCTCATCGT
>DAORIP010000144.1:0-1852 GCA_035438565.1 bacterium
CTCGGATTCCATTCGCAGCGGTCGCGCCATGCCGGACTTTCCGCCGGCCGGCCGCCCGTGTCAACCCAAACCCCAAGGCCTGACCCTCTCAGTTTTGTCGAGACGACGCTTACGTTTGTCTCACCAACAGGTCTCACGGTTTTGGCCTGATTGTCTTTTGGGGATCGAATTCAAGGTTTCGACTGCCGGAAGGGTTCAGCCATGTTTTGATGCGCATCCAAGCCTTACCAGAGATCATTTGTATCTCAAAGCGTCCATAGTTCGAACCGGACCTCAAATAGAACTCACCTCCTTCGTATATTTCAGTCCATCTCGGGGGCTTGGGAGTGCTGTCATCCAAAGTCAAACTGGACTGATAATCGTCTGTTGGTGCCAGAAAGGGAAATTCCTCCGCTGACGATTGCAGCCCACCGTTCAAGACGGTCACACGCATTGACCATGGTCCTTGCTTCGGTTTTGGGTTGGCAAGAAGCTCGATCTGGAGTTTTGCACCAGCATCAATCGTGACTTCATTTGCAGCACCCACGGAGATCCTCAACTCCTGCTCACGATAGATTAGCGCATCAGCCTCTTGCTTCTTCCTTAGACGGAAAATCACCGGATTGCTCGGATCGGGTTGATGGAAGTTTTTGTCGGAGAATTCGGCGTATTCATAGCTGTAACGATTCAACCCGGAAGTGTAGTATCCCATTTTCTCCGCCGAGACATTCAGGCCGCGCCCCACCACGCCAGTGAGCGAAAACAGGCCGTCCGCATCACTTTGCACTCTCACCTGCGTCGTTCCATCTGAAGACAAATCTCCTCGGCTGAGTTTGATCATGGCCCCAGCAACCGGTAAGTTTTTTTCATCCACTACCTTGCCGTAAAACTCTATCTCCACTTTGCCCCGCCAGCCCGGATCAGTCTTGTCGCGCTGATTTAATGTCTTCCATCTCGGATCGCTGAATCCAATCGAACGGCCTCCCTCCCATCGCGGGTATTTCTCGGGCGGCAAGTTCAAGACTTTTGAGATGACCGGCGTCGAAGCTGGGGTCGCTGCGCTTTTACTGGGAGATTCCGGTGCAGCGCGCGCAGTCGTTGACGTCTTCCCCTCGGCTATCGGGGTGTCTGAGTATCTGGAAAGGAAGAACCACAACAAGCCGCCGATCACGAAGGCTAATAATACTGCGATCAGATTTTTCATTCTATGATATCAAAGAGGATTCTGTAAAAATCCTGTAGTTGCTGAATACTTCTGGTAAACTCACCACTATGGTCGGGGCGTGCATCTTGAAGGTCAGTGCCACTGCCCGGGCCGATATTCACGTTGAAGTTGACGATACCGCCCACTCCATCTTTTGCGCCCAGCGCTTTTGAGCGCGAGCGTGCAATAAACGCCATCGATTCATAAGGCGTCGTAACATGTCGATTATCGCCTGTAGCGCTAAAAAACAACCGCCCGCGTTCGGACACAGGCAAGCTCACAGAAGGATTGTATTGGTAAGAAAGCCCGGGAGCTAGGCCTGAAAAAAGATCCAGTCCGTCTGGCTTGTTTATCCGTTGATTGCCTTCCCATGCATCAAGCGGCCCAAAGAACAGGGCATAATCCTGTTCGTTATAGAAATTGTAAATCGTTGCCCCTCCCACATTGGGCACAAAGGCACGATAACCCAAAGCACTGAAATTGTCTGGAGTTGGCTTGGCGGCTTCATGCTCCCACATACGCTCATAGCCATTGATGCTGTCGGGTTCACTCTGCCCTCCACTTGTATCAAAGCATCCGGCAGGAATTGCTCCTTGAAGAAGGACGACGTTTGAGGCCGACATACCGAGCTGCAAAGCGGAACCGACTAGCGTGCAACCGAGGCTGTGG
>DAORIP010000145.1:0-1850 GCA_035438565.1 bacterium
GCCAGGTCACGTTGCTCGGGATCTCGATCCCCTCCTCGGTGATCTGGCGCATGAGATCGAGCAGATGGTGGAAGTGCCGGCGGCCGTTCGGCGCGAGGTAGCGCAACTCCGGCATGCGGCTCCGCAGGTCGTGGAACTCGTCGGCGTAGCACCAGGCCACCAGCTCGGGGATTCGGTCGCCGCGCCAGGAGCGCGTGATGACCGCCCTGTACAGCAGCAGATCGCCCTTCTTGGGAGCGCGGTCGGTCTTCGGACCCGTGAAGTGCGCGTGTTCGTTGAGCGGCGCATTGTCCACTTCGATTGCGGTACGCGCCACCGTCCCGTCGTCGAAGTTGACGATGAACGCCTGCTCGTCAGGGGTATCGGTACCGTTCGGGGTCCGCTTGATCGCGATCGCGAACCGACCGGCACCATCCACGTAGATCACCCTGCACTCGTGCGCATCGAACCGTTCGTAATACATGTTGCCTCCTTGTGTGGAAGGCAAAAATAGCAAGGCGTGGCAGCCTTGTCAAATAAATAGTTGACAGCTGAAATTACACAACAGCAAAGGTATCCTTTTGTGTAATGTGATAAAACTTGGCGGCGCTTTGACCTTGAATGACAAGTTCCAGGAAACGATTTTGGGCGTATCCAGAGCTTCCAAGGATAAGGCCCGTTTCACCGTCTGGGACATCGCGTAAGTGGTTGTAACAGGTGGCGGAAATTTCAACACCGTGCAAACTGATTTCTCGTTTGGCGCCGTTTTCAAAATGTACATCATCTTGAAGCAGAGTGGTTTTGCAATTTCCAAAAGAGTCGATCCACCAGACACCGGTAGTGGCAGTTGGGATGTCAGTAAAGTTCAGTTTTTCTGAAGGGACATCGTGTTCGTCCCAGACAATTCGGGCCAGGCGGGGGAGATAATCAAAACTTCTGAACTGTGATTTGGCTGCAAACTCAACTTCTGCGGCTTCGTAACCGCCAACCGGAAGGACGGTGCGGATATCTGTTACATTTACGTGATCTCCAAGTCCTAATTTTTTCATGAGGGACAACACCTCGCCGTCAATGGTGCAGACAATTAAGATTTTGTTGTACCAAAAATATCCAAAGGGCGTTCCGTTTGGCCATTTCTTGGCGGCACCGTGACGTGGCGCTACGTTGACGGCAATGATACCTTCTTCATTGCGCGCAGCATCGAGTACATCAATTAAATTTCCAGCAGCTTCAAGGTCGGATGATACGCCTACAAAGTTAATCGCGGTATTTGGAAAGAGAACACTGTAACGGGTTTGTTGGCGGACACGAGCGTTGCCGTCCTGACAGTCGGTAATGATGGAGATGAACATAAGAGGCGTTAACGGAAACGTGTATTTTCGCTTTAAATATGCTATGGTAAGGGTAATTCTTGATCAATGCGTATGAAGACTTTACCACGATCGACAGCTCGAGACGTGTTTTCTCATCTCCTTGCTATCGCCACACTTTACGTGGGGGTGATCAGTTTTACAACTTTGTGCTTTCAGTACATCAATGTCAAGTTCCCTGACTTATTGAATTTGTACTACAGCGGTGCACTCGACACCATTCGTCAGGCTATGGCGGCACTCATTGTGGTTTGGCCGGTGTTTATTCTTATGTCCTGGTTGATTCAGCGGGACATCAAGGCTGATCCTGATAAGCACAACGTTGGTATTCGTAAATGGTTACTCTACCTCACTTTATTTGTTACTTCTATTACTATCATTGTTGATCTCGTGACACTCATTAATTATTTCTTGAACGGTGAAATCACGACTCGATTTATTCTCAAAGTTTTGGTCGTGCCGGGTGGGGTCGTAGGGTTGTTTCGATTTGAGGCAGGCGTA
>DAORIP010000146.1:0-1839 GCA_035438565.1 bacterium
TACCTACAGTTTACCCGATATCCCTAAAACACAAAAATGCGCCGAAGCGCATTTTTGGCTTTTCGAAATGAAACTAGTCTATTCGCAGAAAGTCTCGCTCCTAACAGCACCGAGCGATGGACCGTACACCTTCGCAACCACGCAGGAATTACTCTGCCAATTAAACTCCGGTCCCAGTGTGCCGCCAATAGTGTTGGGTTCAGGCTGCGCAAACGTCGAGCCTTCACGGAAACCTGGTGTTGGCGCAGCCATATCACTAAGACCGCCCAATGTAGTTTTTTGGCCGGTGAGTAAGTTTAAAACGAATAACATCGTACTCGGAGACACCTCCTCTCCCTGCGTGAACGGAATATAAGCCAACTTAGTTTGATCTGGGGATACAGCGATAGCGCTCATTAAGATGCCGCTTTGGATGCCAGAATCAACAGGTAACTCAATCGGTGTCGGAACTGCGTCCTCGTCATTTAGGTCAAGAGAAAATAGGTGCAAATAAGGATCATCGGTGCCCTCTCCCACGATGTGTAGGAAAACACGGCCGTCATAACCTACTTGAGGTACAGCCACGAGCTGAGCAACTTTGCTGGCACCAAAATCCATTACCAAAATATCTTGGCCTGTTTGGCGATCAACCTGATGTAACTCTTGTCCGTACGGACTATTTAGATAAGTCGACTTGATATACAAGATCGGCGGAATTTTAGCTTTAGCCTCTTCGATTTTTTGCGTAACTTCATCACGCTTATCAGCTATAGCTTGTTGGCCATTTTGAACACGATCACTCACACCAATGTAACGCACCACACCGTACCCAAGTGCTACGGTTTCAAGCACAAGGAAAACACCAAGCATGGCCGTGATGAGTGGCAAGGCGCCATGATGCGCATGCGGTGTGTCATGCATGGATACCGGTTGCACGGTGGGTTGAACGGGCTTCATCTCCTCTTCCATAAAAATCGATTAAGAATTGCTCTTAGTATACTCGCTTTTTCCTGGAGTGTTACACAAGACTTTTTGCATACTCAAGCGCCTCAGCATACGTAGAAATTTTGCCATCATCACGCGCTTCCTCAAGCGCACGGAGCAGCTCTCCAATCTTCGGACTAGGATCCAAACCAAGCTTTGCAATGAGCTCTCCCCCGCTCACAAGTGGAGTCTTGGCTTGGAATTCAAGCTCATACTTGGCCAAGGTTGTTCGGAATATATCACCTTCAGTGTATGGGGCCGTGAGCGCATCCGCGACACCGCGACCACGCTTATCTGCCTCAGTCACAGCTAAAAAGACCTCGACCGGAACGCCCTCAAGTCTGCGGAGCAAGCGCCGTAGAATGTTGGCGTACTGCTTTTCATCGACCTCGCCTTTTTGGAGTGACAAGTAATAACGTGTGGTTTTCAAATGATCCCGCGTAATTTTTACAATTTGATCGGTCAGGTCGTGGCCAAAAATAAAATTCGCTAAGAACGATCTGGCCGGCGCCTCGCCTGCCTCTTCATGACCTTTTGATCTGATGCGGCCGTCTTCTACCTTCGTGGTTAGCGCTTTGCCAAGGTCGTGACACAGGGCGGCAAGCATGACCGTAATGGCTTCTTCGCTCGTAAAATGGACCACCCCTTTCCCCTCCTCACCTGAGGAGGGGCTGCGAGGCTCGCGAATGAGCTTGGCTGCTTGGTCAATCACCATCCCGGTATGAATCCAAACCGTACCCTCCGGGTGCCATTCCGGCTCTTGGGGCGTGGTCACGAGAGCTTCGAGTTCAGGATAATACTTTTGGACAATGCCGAGCTCGCGCATGAGCTCAAGTCCTTTTGAGGGCTGTTTGGCCTTGAGGAGTAACTTTTCCC
>DAORIP010000147.1:0-1837 GCA_035438565.1 bacterium
TTATCATTTTCGGCATCATTGTCGTGACTGATCTTTACGATTCTATCGTTGGTGGATTTATTGCCATGGTTTTCTAATCTATGTCCGGAAGTGTTTTGTTAAATGCGGAAAGAATTTTAGCTACAGCAGGTATTACGCCAGGGATGACAGTGGCTGATTTTGGCGTAGGTAGAACGGGTCACCTGATTTTTCCAGCTGCACGAATTGTGGGAGAGTCGGGTAAGGTTTATGGAGTTGATCTACTCGCCGATGCCTTACATATGCTTGAGGGCAGACGTCGCCAGTACTTGGTGCATAACCTTGAGCTTGTTCACGGTGATATTGAGGCAGGAGGTCTGGATATCCCTGAGCACTCATTAGATAGAATTTTCCTTGTGCACACATTGCCAGTCGCTAGTCGACATAGAGAAGTTGCGCAAGAGATAAGGCGTCTTCTGAAGACCGATGGTCGCGTTATGGTTATTGATTGGAGGCCAGAGACGAAACACCCGGTAGCTCCTCGGATGCAGTTTCGAATTCATCCGAACGTTGTTGATTTGGCCTTCGCCAGCCAGGGTTGTGAAGTTTGTGGGGAATTCACTCCAAGCGCGACGCATTGGGGTAGACTGTATCGTTTGGTTGACTAAAACGTTCCGGGGTCCTACCATCTGGCCATTATGGATCAACTTTTTAGCCTCAACTACTGGTTTGACCTGACTCCAGTACGTATGTCGGGAGCGATTGAAATCGGGTTTTTTGTTGCTTTTACACTGTTCATTGTTGCTGGTTTAGTTTTTCGCATCATGAAAAAGAATCGTGCGGATAAGTTTGAGCGAACGGCGCTTGATACTGCTGCTACGATCGCTTTCTGGTTTGGTGGCCTTGGACTCACTTGGCTGTTTCTGTCCTTTGAAGAAATTCAGATTTTTGGCGCCCGTTTCTGGTTCTTGTTCCTGATGGCGATGCTCATTGTAACGAGCGTTCGTTTGGGGATGTATGTGAAAAAAGAGGTTCCTCGCTTACGCTTACTGGAACAGTCAAAGGCCGAGGCTAATAAGTATCTTCCTCGCCGACGCTAAGTTTGGCACTGTCACAACCTGTGCTGTTATGCCTCATGCTCGACGACTTTTTGGTGATCGTGCAGAACAGACAGCGGAACAGTTTTTGAATGAAAAGGGATACGTTGTTCTTGACCGACAATTTTTAACGCGAGTTGGAGAAATCGACCTTATTGCTAAACAGGGCAATGAGGTCGTTTTTGTTGAAGTTAAAGCTCGGCATACGGATGCCTTTGGTTATCCGGAAGCTTCAGTTTCTCCTGCTAAGTTGCGGAAAATTGGCATGACTGCATTGCTGTACCTGCGGCTCAAGCAGCTTGAGGACAGTGATTTTAGGATTGATGTGATTGCAATTGAGTACCAGTTTTCACCCCCACGAATTACACATTTTGAAGGCGTTGGCTAACTTGCATACTTTTTGTACACATGCTACGCTATTTTTATCTGGACTCGGCTGAAAGCCGAGTTCGTGTTTTATCAGACTTTCCTATGTCATCACCTATTGAACAAGCCATTCGTCAGATTTGTGAGGAAAAGGGCCTTTCCTACGAATCTGTAATTGAGACTATCGAATCAGCTCTTGCGGCTGCGTATCGTAAAGATTTTGGTGATAAATATCACAATCTTGAGGCAGAATTTGATCCGGAGTCTGCCAACGTAAAAATCTTCGATGTTAAAACCGTGGTTGAGGATATCACTCCGGAAGAGTTGGAAGAATTCCGCAAAAAGGAGGCAGAGGAGAACGCTGCTCGCGAGGCCCGACGTGCCATGGGTGATTTCATCCGAGAAACCGAGGTCGC
>DAORIP010000148.1:0-1784 GCA_035438565.1 bacterium
ACTGGGCATAAAAGTGGCTTGCCGAGGCTACACGTATCAGTGTAAACTCGACCGCATATGGCTGAAGCTTTGTATCGAAAATATCGTCCTTCTACCTTTGCTGATGTTGCTGAACAACAACATGTTGTACGTACTGTTTCCAATCAATTAGCCGCTGGAAAAGTCGCCCATGCTTATTTGTTTGCTGGTCCACGGGGTGTGGGAAAAACTACCATTGCCCGCCTGCTTGCGAAGGCCTTGAATTGCGAAAACCGTGCTCCAGGGTCGGCGGAGCCCTGTAATCAATGCTCTATCTGTACGGATGCGAACGCCGGACGATTTTTGGATACTGTCGAGATTGATGCTGCTTCTCAAACGAAAGTTGAAGAGACTCGGGAGAACATTATTGAGAACGTACGTTTTGCCCCTTCCCGTGGAAAGTACAAAGTTTTCATCATCGATGAAGTCCACATGCTTTCGACCTCTTCGTTTAACGCTCTTTTGAAAACACTTGAGGAGCCACCATCACACGTCGTGTTTATTTTAGCTACAACTGAACTGCATAAAATTCCAGCTACGATTATCTCGCGCTGTCAGCGGTTTGATTTCCATCGCATTCCTGCCAAAGAGATGATAGAACGCCTTCAGACGATTGCGAAGGCAGAAGGTGTCGAGTTTGACCAAGACGTGATGGTTGCGATTGCTCGACTCTCGGAGGGCTGTTTGCGTGATGCTGAGAGCTTGCTTGGACAATTGTTGTCTCTTGGAGAGAAGTATGTGACTTTGGAGGTGGCGACGCTCATTATTCCTGCTACCTATCAGGGGGTGGTCATGAATTTAGCTGATGCACTCACGCGTAAGGAGACCGCCCGGGTGCTTCAGATCCTTCAAGCCTTTGTAGAGGAAGGCGGGTCAGTGCGCCATTTGCTTGATGAGCTAATTGAATTTGCTCGATCCTTGTTATTTGCCGCCCTTGGAGATACGAATTTCGAGAAATTTGACCAGGATACTCTGGCCAAACTTCAGGAATACGCGAAGCGTTTGTCAGCGCTTGATTTTCAGCGATTGCTCGATGTGCTTTTGAGTGCTCGTGGCCGTTCGGCTCCAAGCCAGTTCCCACAATTGCCGCTTGAGATTGCGCTCGTACAGTTTTGTTTAGGCGCTGAGGAGGTACAGAAAGCACCTGTAGCCGCTCCACGCGTGACTCCTGCGGCTGTAGCCGCGCCTCCACCTAAAGTTGAACCTGTAGCCCCAAAGGCCCGCGTAGAGCTTCCAAAGCTTCCAGATGCGCCTGTGCAGGCTGCTGCCACCGTGGCTGCGGCTGGGGCAGATATGGACGCGGCCACAGAGGCGGATGCGGAGGAAGTTCGAGCCAAATGGGGAAGATGTGTAGCGATTGTGGCAGAGAAGAACATCGCCTTGCCGATCATGCTCAATAACGCCGAAATTCTCCGTGCCGAGAATGGTCGGGTGGTTATTGGCTTCCCGTATACCATGCACGTAGACAAGATGAATGAGGCCAAAAATCTGCGTCTCATTGAAGATGCTGTGGCTGCGGTGGTAATGCGTAAGCTCGGCTTAGTCTTTGTACACAATAAAGCCAAAGAAGACGCGGTTGTTTCCGATCTCATTGAAGCCTTTGGGGGAGCGGTGGTTTAGTCCAAACTTGCAAAAAGCCGTAATTTCGTTTATCCTTTCGCAGGTAGTTTTCGGGGGAAATCCCCGACATACTCCGAGATCGTCTAAAGGCAGGACGAGGGACTCTGAATCCCTTAATCTTGGTTCGAATCCAAGTCTCGGAACCA
>DAORIP010000149.1:0-1770 GCA_035438565.1 bacterium
GGTTTCTGGTTCATTGATTGACAATTTCTTCGCCATCCGCCTGAGCTCGTAGATACTCTGTTCAAAGTCAAACCTAATTTTGTTCATTTTTGATTATTCTGCAGATAGTGGAATTGTATAAAAACGGGTGTTGTCGAATGGTTCGTTGTTTTTTAACATTCCATGGATAGCGTGGAGTAGTTTGCGCATAATTGCACAGACAGCCTGTAATGGTTTCTTGCCGTTATCCACGAGATGTTGAAAATAAGCCTTGACGTGTGGGTCATGCTGTTTGGCGCTCAAGGCTGGCATATAAAGGGCTGAGCGAATATGACGGTTACCGGCCTTGGAAATGCGAGTTTTTTTGTGGACGCTTTTGCCGGAGTCGAAGGCTCGTGGGTCAAGCCCAGCAAACTTCACCCATTCCCGATGCGAAAGGTCTGGCGGTAGCAGCAGGAGTTCACCCATGAGTGCAATGGCGCTGGTATTGCCAATGCCCTTGATGCCGGCTAGCAACGCCAGTATCCGCGTGAGCTCGGGATGTTTGCCAATCAAGACCAGCGCCTCAGCGGTTAAGCGGTCAATGCGCTTCTCCAATTGGGTGATGGCCAGTTTGGCATCCTTGAGCACGGCTTTCGGTGTTTCCGAGGTGGCGTTTAGCGCATGCAGATGGTTTTTGGCAGCCGCTTTCTGACTGGTTAGCGCGTTAATACGGCGAGCAAAACTGCGTAAAGCGATTTGCTCATAGGACGGCCGAGTCCAGGCGACGAAGTCCATTCTCGCGGCGTATTCGGCCAAGGTATTGGCATCGACCGTATCGGTTTTGCTGTTTTTCATCAAGACCTTGGCAAAATTATGGGCGGCTTTGGGGTTCACTACCATGAGCAACACACCGGCATCATGGAGGGCCAGACTTAAGTCGAAGTGATAGACACCCGTAGCTTCCAAACAAACGATGATACCAGGCAGCTTAACCAGCTTCTTTACTAATCGAGTATGATCAGAAGGAGTGTTGGCGAACTTCTGTGGATCGAATGGTTTGCCGTTTTTGCGGATAACCAAAATCAGTTCTTCGGCACCGACATCAATGCCTGCGAAGAGCGCAGGCTTGGATTCATGATCGATATTTTTAACTTGAATGTTCGTCATATTTGTTTGTAACAATGGGCTTAAAGAAAGTAGACTATTCACTGGTTCCCGACCCTGCACATGCACCTGCCATCCTTGTGTATACAGGCTCTAAGCCTCAGATACTCCACGGTATGGGTGAATAGGGCGGGGGCCAGTCTACGAGTCAGGCTCTGGCTAAAAACCAGTCCTCAGGTTGGGACGGCCTCCCAATGAATCGGTAAAGCTTACATGATCTCCTCGAACACTATTTTTATTAAATTTCATCATACAAGGCTGGGTTGATAAACCCAGCATTTCAAAGCACCTTAAGTTGTTTCCGCAAAGCTCCAACCCAGCCTATTAACTACCTGCACTGTGTGCGGGCTGGTTATGTGGCTCGTTAACAGTAACCCAAATAGATAGTGATACTCGAAATACGCGCCGATGCGCCGCATAGCATGGGAATAGGCCTCAATTGTCTTGGGCTAGAACCCTTTGAGTTTAAGGTGTTTAAGATGCGTTTGATAGTCCTGCTTGAAATTTGTTTCAGATGATGTCATTGTTTTGTAACCTCATGATTCGGTGTTAAACGATACCTCTGATTGAGGGCATGAGGCTACATTTTATTAGTTTAATCCGGCGGCGGGGCTTTTCTCCGCGTTAGCGGCTTCGTCCAACAAA
>DAORIP010000150.1:0-1762 GCA_035438565.1 bacterium
CGCCTCTTGGCGCGCCGCGAATCAGTTGTGCAGTAGGACTACATTCCCTTCCAACCAGAGAGTCTGGCAAGCTTGCGAATGCATTCCTTCTCGTATTCTTCTTGATCAATGAACTCTAGGCGCCCCGACTTTGCATGACACCACTTTACCTCGGAAGTTGTTTGAGCCAATCTGAGACATAGATTGAGAAACTTACGCTCAACCACTGGATCATCATCAACTGATACATATGCTTCGCGTGCTTGCTCGTAGGTTAGACAGTTATTGAGTAGGTTCAAACCCACGGCACGCTGCATCCAAAAAGTTGGTGGGTGGTCCTTGTACGCAGCCATCGCCTTCTTAAAGGTATTAGCTTTGGCAAGTATTGGATTGAAAAGCCGAATGCACTCACGAAGGATAACTACGGGGTACTCGCCACGAGTGTCCTTATCGAACTCTTCATCGTATTTCTTAGATGCCTCTTTGTAGCTTTTTGCCTTGTACTCACCTTTAAGTGGAAGATTCAAGGCAATTTTGATCTCAAGTGGAGTTAGATCATAGTTTGCTGCCATCACGTCAACGTCAAAGGGCTTTGCTTTAGCTGCCATGTTCTGTAAGGTTTTGTCTTACACTACATGAAATTCTGCATTTGTCAATTCCCCTTCGGTCTCACCATAAACTTCTTAAAATCCTCCATCGTCGCGCCTACCTTTTTCTTGGGATTCCACATGGTATGTGGATCACAGATTTCTTTGAACTCTTTGAAAATTGACGCCATCTTGTCTCCGAACATGAGCGGAATATACGGCGTACGGACGAGCCCGTCGTTGTGTTCGGCCGTCATCGAGCCTCCGAATTTCTTGACCAACGGATACACTTCAGCACCAATCGTGATGATCTCGTCAGCCGTTTTCGGGTTATTGAAATCCATAAGCGGAATGACGTGCAGATTGCCATTACCCAAGTGTCCCGCGATCGTATAGAGGATTTTGTGACGATCAAGGATCTCTGTCAGCGCCGGCAGATATTCCGGCAGGTGCTCGACTGGCACGACGATGTCATCGATGAACGGCGCGGTGCGCAACGCCTTGGAATGATCTGACAAAAGTTTGAACGAATCATGACGGATGGCGAAATATTTGTCGCGTTCTTGTTGCGTTTTGGTAATTCTGGTTTTGATCGGCAAATCTTTGAGCTTGTCCTGGGCGACTCGCGCTTCGCGAAGCAGCATTTCCGCATCGTTCGAAACGAACTCGGCAAGCACGATCAGTTTCGGCATCCCACCGAACACCGCCATGAAAAATTCCGGCATGAATTGGAGTGCGTATTTGAGCGATCCGATAATTCCCTTTTCTTTGAGAAACGAGCCAAAGAATTTAACGGCAAATTTCACCGTGTGGTCGTCGTAGACCTCGAGCGTTTCGACATCTTCGCGCAAGAGCCTATGTGTGAGTTCGGGCAAGAGCTGTAAATCTTTCAAAAACATGACGAGAAGCCGTGATTCGGTCTCGGCCGAGACCAGTTTGTACGTAATCTCGCTGATAATGCCCGTCGTTCCCTGCGCGCCAACGAACATCGGTCGTGGATCGAACATGTCCGTTTCCGGATTCCACATGTCAGCCAAGAAATAGCCGGAAGAATTTTTCGTCGTCTTGGCCTTGCTCGCTCGCACGTCGTCGAGGTTGCGCTTCAAGAGATTCCAGACTTTCATGTAGATTTCGGCTTGCCTGTTACTCTCGAGGATTTTCGCCTCAAGTTCAGAGCGTGAAAGCGGCTTTACGAC
>DAORIP010000151.1:0-1757 GCA_035438565.1 bacterium
GATCAATTTCGTACCACTCGCGGAGAATAGGCATCCAGTTTGAGCTCAGCTGGATCGTGTTACGGCCCAGGTACTGCCAGAGCAGTACCGCGCTGCCGTGATCGAGAAGGCTGACGCTCTCGAGCAGGCTAGCTTCCAGCTGCAGACGTTCGTCGCGATATCGGTCTAGCTTCGCCAGCCCGCTTCGGGCGCGAGACGAGGTGATGCAGTGCTCGAGGAGAAGCTGACGAGTTTTGGGGTCGAGTTCGGGAACGGGGGTGTCTTGGCAAAATGCGGATGCAGTCAGCCACATCAGGATTGTGAGCATATTGTCCTCCTGCGACCGGCATTACTAAGGATAATTTCTATTATTGTCAATCTATTCGGTTGAAATATGACCCGTATTTTGACATTTATTCGTTATCCTTTATACTTCCAGCGAAATAATTATCGATTTTATGGCTGATATTCAACGCACTCTCGTTCTAATCAAACCAGACGCCATTCAGCGCGAGTTGGCGGGAGAAATTGTGACCCGTTTTGAGCGCAAAGGTTTGAAGACTGTTGGCATGAAGATGACGCATCTTGATGAAGCGACTTTGACGGAACACTATGGCCATTTGGTGGACAAGCCATTCTTTGGCGATTTGAAAAAGTTCATGATGCAGACCCCGGTGATTGCGATGGTGCTTGAAGGTTACGATATTATCGAAGTCGTTCGTGTGATTGTGGGTGCTACAAACCCACGCAAGGCTGATGCTGGAACCATTCGTTCTGACCTGTCCATGAACGTACCATCAAACATCATCCACGCCTCTGATTCTCTGGAAGCTTCTGCCGTTGAAATCAAGCGCTTCTTCCAGGACAGCGAGTTATTCGCTTACGAAAAGTTGACAGACAAGTTTCATTTTGGAGAGGGGGTGTAAGGTTTTAGCTCCCCGAGTAATCAAGTTTTCAAGTACTCTAGGGTTATTAACCCTAGAGTACTTTGCATCTAGAATGCTCGAATACTTTCTGTTATATTTGAAGTACCGACGACGTTTCGTGATTTGACCTAATCACATCGTGAAAGAATCCGTTGGCCAAGTTGGCTCCCACGAAATGACGTGGGCTGGAAGCTCGAGGCAATGTGCTAAGGGTAGGGGATTCGGCGGCTTATCTGTAGCGTCAGCTGTGCCTGGGCGAAAGCTCGTCTGCAGCCATTCGTTCCACAGAGCCCCAATGGGGGATGAAGGCCGGTGTCACGTCTCGTTCGTCGGTTCCACGTCTATTCTTTATGAAAACTCCGGCAACGGAGTTTTCGTTTTGCTAAAATACAGGGTTTTTGTTAAGTTCTCGTAGCCCTTACCTTGGAGGAGGCATGGACCCGATTTTTTTTCCGGATCAGGCCGATTATCGCCGTACGTTCGAAGATGAGCGCAACTACATCCGACAGGCGGTGATGGCTTCGGGAAGCGATTTGGGCCCCAACTTTAGCCCAAGTGACCGCTTCTACGACGCCTGGCGCCGGTTTCCAGAAGATGATGCAAGTCGGCGTATGGGGCTCATCGGTGCAGATGAGTTCTCGCGTCTTTTCGCGGCTTCGTTGCGCAGGGCCAAGGCCTGGATTCAGGACATCATCAAAGACCATTTGCGTGAATTGGCTACCGTTCTTGACCCCATCGACGAGGTGGCGTCGGGCGGTACGCCGAATCTCGTAGCGTGGTCGCGTGGCGATCTCGGGATTTTGCGCCCGAACGGGCATGGCAACGATGACCTCCTGGAGGTCTGCTCGATTG
>DAORIP010000152.1:0-1747 GCA_035438565.1 bacterium
CGAAGACCAAGTGCAGAAATATATTGGCCAGTAAAGGACTGATGACCCCGTCTTGCGGCGTACCTTTGGTGCGGATCAAACGCTCACCACTCGGTAGGACCACATCCGCTTTTAGCCATCGCTCTACATAGAGCAATGTCCATTTGCAGTCGGTGTATTGGCTACAGCTTTCATTACCAAGTTGTGATCTAATGCATCGAAGAATCCCTTGATGTCCATGTCAAGAACCCAATCATCCCGCCAACAACGTTGCCGAGCCTGTGCTACTGCATCAAGCGCAGATTTCCCAGGCCGATAGCCGTATGAGTCATCATGAAAGTGTGGTTCCACAAGCGGTTCCAACCGGTTCTTGATAACCATTTGAGCGATTCTGTCTGAGATTGTCGGTATCCCTAATGGTCTTAATTTACCGTTAGACTTAGGTATCTCAACCCGCCGTACCGGCGGTGGGAAATAGCTTCCAGACGAAAGTCGATTCCATATCTTATACAGATTGTTCTTTAAATCAGCTTCAAAATCTCCCATTGTTTGCCCATCAATACCGGCAGCACCTTTATTGGCTTTGACCGCCAAATAGGAATCCCATACGGCATGTTTGGATAGTTCAAATGACTTTGCCAAGGTTAATTGCTCCTCCCTTTACTGGTTGGCAATTAAACTTGACTGAATAACGCAACTCCTTCGCTCCGCCACCATTACAGCGATTTCAGCACTACTACGAGTTGCTCCGCCCCTCTGGTTTACATCGGTACTTGCAAAGTCGCTGACTACAGCAACTCCTCTTCCCTTGACATTAAACCAGCAGGTTCCCACGTTCCACATAAGAGCCTGGATTAAGCTCATGCAGCCTCTACACCGAACGCCACCCAGTCCATAAACAGGTTCTGCCTGGGTTTGTCCCGGATCAATAACTCTATCCGGTTTTGACGTTAGTTGAATTGCTTTTCGACATGTCATCGACTGTTCACTTGCGTTCATCTTCTAAATCCATACCTGACACTTTAGATAGTGCCTTTTCCAACGACGCTCACCACCATGACTTTTGATCATAGCAGCTCGTGGCGGTTTGAAGCCGGGTCCTGTAACCAGACTCCGAGGGGCCTACCCTCATCTCTTATGCAGCATAGCTGCATGAAGGACTACGTCCTTCTATGCGCCTTCGTGGCGCACCATTATCCCAGCAATTGCCTTTACGGCTCATGCTCTGTTCCATCTTCATGATAGCCAGGTGTCTCCGGTATTTCTGACTGGCATATTGACTGCCTCGATCGGAGTGATGCAGCGCAGTCCAGGCTCGGGTTTTTCTCCGCCAAAAGGCCATTTGCAGGGCGCTGACGCACAATGCTGTCCGCATATGATCAGCCATTGCCCAGCCCACGACTTGCCGAGAAAACAAAGCGATGACAATGGTCACGTAAAGCCAACCTTCCAGTGTTCAAACGTAGGTGATATCCGTTGTCCAGACTTTATTAGGCTCTGCCACAGCAAATTGACGATCCAGTTTATTCGGTGCAATCGCCGCGTTATGATCGCGATCCGTGGTGACCCTATAGCGCTTGGGATAGCGTACTTCCAGCCCCAGTCGGGCTATTAAGTGCCGCACTTTATAGCGTCCAGCCTCTATACCTGCCTTCTTCACAGCATCAGAGAGACCGACGCGAACCATAACTTTTTTGTTCGCCTCAAAAAGCTCACGGGCTTTTGCTTCAAGCGCTGTTTTTTTCTTCGTTTTGTCGTATTTTCGGTC
>DAORIP010000153.1:0-1734 GCA_035438565.1 bacterium
CAATACCAAACAGCAGTTTGCTAACTCGCCTGACCTATCCAACGAGTTGATGAATGCCATTATGGATGCCTTGGCTGCCCATAACACCATGAGCAAACAAGCCTTGGAGTCAGAAAAAGTGCGGAGCGGTTTACGGGATATTTTGCTCGGCCCGGCGCAACTTTATGAGGCGCTTAGGGAGCGATCGGAAGGACACCCATGAATATGACTGGACTGTATTGGGGGAGCAGGGTGGCGTATAGCGGTTGAAAAAACATTAGTGATAGATATTTAGATAAGGATAACGCACATGAAAGCCACCGAAGCCAAACTCCTTGATTTCTTAAAGAAGTCACCGCAATTCGTCATTCCCATCTACCAACGCACATATTCGTGGACCGAGAAAGAGTGTCGGCAACTGTGGGAAGATGTTGTCCGCTGTGGAAGAAACGATCATATTCCCGTTCATTTCATTGGGTCCATAGTCTATGTGGAGAGCGGGCTATCGCAGGTTACACATCAAGCGCCTTTGCTGGTCATTGATGGACAGCAACGCCTCACTACTGTATCGCTGTTGCTGACGGCGCTGGCCGAAGCGGTAGGTGAAACGGAACCGTTCGAAGGCTTCTCCCAACGAAAGATTCGTAACTATTTCCTGTTAAATCCAGAGGAAATCGGTGAAAGGCATTTCAAACTTTTGTTGTCACAAACCGACAAAGACACACTGACCGCGTTGGTAGGCAAGCACCCGCAGCCTGATAATCATTCTTTGCGCGTATCTGAGAATTATGCCGCTTTTCAGAAGTGGATCAAGAGCGACGTGGTGAATTTGCCGACTCTCTGCAAGGGATTGGCTAAGTCGGAAAACACTTGTTTTCCGACAGTCCATCAGTTACGACGGGGATTTGCAATATATACCTTTTCATATATAATAAAAACATGGGCGATAAAGAAAAGCCGCTGGAATGGATTGCAAGCAGTCACAAGGATTTGATGGCATTGCCGACGGGCGTGCGACGGCTCGTTGGTTACGCACTATCCTTGGCTCAGGTCGGAGATCAACACGATGCGGCGAAGGTACTTAAGGGTTTTGGCGGGGCTGGCGTTCTTGAGGTGATTGAGAGTGATGTTGGTGGCACTTACCGGGCTGTCTACACCGTTAAATTCAAGGAGGCTGTGTTTGTCTTGCATTGCTTCCAGAAGAAAAGTAAGCAAGGAATTGCAACGCCAAAAGAAGACATGGACATCATTCACGCCAGGCTTAAGGTAGCCGAGGCATGGGCAAAGGAGTTACGAAATGAAAACACGAATCATTGATGGAGTCGAGGTACAACGCAGTTCTGGCAATGTATATGCCGATCTGGGTCTACCCGACGCTGAAAAACTTAAAATCAAAACCGGCTTAGTCATCGAGATCAGGAAGGCGATGCGCAGCCTTGATCTGACTCAGCAGGCAGCGGCTAAACGTATGGGCATCACCCAGCCCAAGGTTTCCGACATGATGCGCGGCGACTTCACCAACTTGTCGGAGCGCAAATTGATGGACTGCCTAAATCGACTGGGCTATGACATCGAGATCAAAGTAAAACCCGCCACGGCATCACTCGGGCATTTGATGTTGGCCATCGACTGAACTTTCCATTCTGAAAATTTCGTGGATTTGGGCTTAGAACCCCATTACCCTGTTACATTTATTGAGCATGCAGATCAAGCATTATATTACGCCAAGAAGAATGGGCGTAATTGTATGTACAG
>DAORIP010000154.1:0-1728 GCA_035438565.1 bacterium
CGCTGTAAAGAACCTCTTCGAGAGCGGGCATCAGGCGCTCTTTGGGTGGCATTGCCACTTTGACTAAAGGAATCATTATGTTAGTAGGAAATTTAACTGAGGGAATTTAGGCCACATAAAACCGTGCCTTGTTCCCAGCAAGGTATTTGAGAACTTTTCTCTCGAGCGGCGTGAATTGCTTGTTATAGGATTTATCTTCAAGGCAGCACACAGTGGCGGCCGGCATTTGATTCCGGATGCACACGGAAGAATTTTTCGCCACAAAAACAATCAAGTCGCCCTGGGCGTCGGTCACGCGGATCTCCTCTGAGTTCACCACTTCAACATCCAGATCCATCTCCTCGCCGACGGCCATCAGCCACCGCTCGAGCATATCCATCTTTTCTGCAAGAGCAACGTCTCTATAAAATGAGAGTCCGAGCTTTGGGGTTGCCGGAGCGCCTGCTAGCACCGTATTTTTGGGCCAAGATTTTGTGATATTCGACCCGATGAGCGCAACGGTGCGTCGACCAAGCGTTACGCCCGATGCGACGATACAAGAACCCACCAACCACACGTCGTCTTCAATAAGGACAGGACGCTCCCCAAAAAGAGTGCAACCTTCTATCTGCTCCCCCGCCGCCACATGAGACCAAATCTGTGAGTACATACCCACTCTAACACTCCGGCCAATCTTCAAACCACCACTTCCATCGATCACGCAGTTCTGCCCAAACCAGCAGTGCTCACCGATTTCAACATATTGACCTGAGAGTACGAGACAGTTGTCATGTAACGTAGTCCAGTCTCCAATATGAACATCTCCGCCCGAGCAGATGATTTTAACGCCAGGACCGATGACGCAATAATCCCCTACCGTCACAGCGCCGGGCTTAGCAAACACAATCTGCGCACCTGAACCAATCGTGCTAAATTTGCCGATGTTAATTTTTCCTGCGCCGCTTACGATGAAGTCACTCATTGGAATATCTTCTTGATGCTGGGTTAAATTTTATTACTCATTTCCACCATCTGCTTGGGCGGCACCCTGCAGCGATGTGGATAGACTCGCCTTGACGAGATAAGCGCGCATCATGCCGCTCCTGTTTTTTGAATTCCTTCATCGCAGGGGTTCTCCACCTCGGACTTTAGGGTTTCAATCTCCGCTCTCAGTGCCTCGTACTCTTCCATCTTTCGTGCCAGAAACCGCCCTGTCATCGCCATCTTTTGTGCAATGCCAGCTGGGGTCAGCACGTAGACATACTTGAACTTGTGATGGCTGTTCTGAAAGTTATCCAACTTGACCAAGCCCTTGTCCATCAGCGCGTTCAGGCAGTAGTTCAGCCCGCCCAGGCTCAAGCCAAGCCGCTCGGCCAGATCGCGCTGGCTGAGGTCGGGGCTCTCTTGCAAGATGCGCATGATCCGGAAGGTGGTGTCTTCCTGGAGCTTGGCTTGGCGGCTGGTCATGCTGGTTGGTTTGGGCACGCTACCGCCATGCCGTGTCGCGATCGGCATGCGCGGTGGGGTTAAGCTGGCAGTGGTTCCGAGCAATGTCAGAACTTGAACATTGTGCCGTGCAAATGTGTCAATTCACCTGCTATCGTTCTGATTTTTGCGAACGGTGCACTCAATCACCAGCACCACCCTAAGGCCTTACGGGCTGGCATCCGGGCTTTGTTGCCGATGGTGACATTGAATGTTTTGTACGGAGTGCCAATAAGAGGTTCTAGACAGCGTCAACATGTGTTG
>DAORIP010000155.1:0-1726 GCA_035438565.1 bacterium
CTAAGAAACTCTCAATTAGTAAAAATCGTGCAAAACGACTCATCGCACATGAGATCGAAATTCACGCCCTGCGTCGACAAAATGGCGCACGGAGCCAACTACACATTTTAGAACACGGCACTGCTGGTTACGTAAAAACTGAGGAAGGACTCGCCCTTTATCACCAAATGCAACGTACCCCATCAAATTCCCACATCCCTGGGTTTTGGGATGCATGGACCATTGTGCTCATGCAACGCCTCGGATTCGCACAAGCGTATCAACGTCTCTTTGAAGCCAAAAAAACCTTACTCGATCTCGCTCATACGAAAAATGCTTCTCACCTTGCTCAAGAAAAAGCCTGGGACCTTTGCGTTCGTGCTTGCCGCGGCATCACGCACCCCGGCAAACCTGGGCTAGTGTATGCCAAAGACTACATCTATCGAGCAGGATTCCTCGCCGTGCGTAAAGCGATGACACAAACTAATCCTGAGAAGCTCTTCAAAACGCTCCATCAGGGTAAAATCGGACTCGAAGACATTCAAATAATCGCCAAACTTAACCTTGACCCCCAACCATCCCTTCATCAATCCGTCATCTCCTCGTATGCAGGCAAAAAATAAAACCGTGGCCACAAAAACAAGTGTAAAAACATTCCTGAAAACATTTCCAGCCGCAGACCAAAAGAGCATTCAAGATGTCATCAATATCTTTGAGAAAACAACCAAAAAACCCTGTGTGCTTTGGGGCAAGATCTTTGGCTTTGGTCAGTATCACTACGAATATGAGTCGGGTCGCGAAGGCGATTTTCTCGCCACTGGCTTTGCTGTCCGCAAAAATAACTTCACGTTCTACATCATGCATGGAGAATATGGTTATGCGGAACTTCTTCAAAAACTCGGCAAACACAGCGTGAAAGGATCCTGCATTCACGTAAAATCAATGAACGACATCAGCCCCACTGTCCTCAAAAAAATCATCGCACTCGGCCTCAAAGACCTCAAGAAAAAATGGCCTGTCACTTAAACAAAATACCCTCAGCCAAAGCCGAGGGTATTTTATTCTCTTTGTCTTAACGAAGGGCAAGTAAACCTTCAGGAGCTACCGTGTGTTTGCGATAAACCGCAAGCACCTCAGTAGCAATATCGTCCCAGTTGAAGGAATCCTCAACATAGGTACGGGCCACGTGGCCAAGCCCTGCGGCTTGCATAGGGTCCTCCACAAGTTCGATGATTTTCTGAGCCAAGTCAGCAACGTCACCGGTCTTGAAGGACACACCGTAATCGCCGACAACTTCAAGGTTTTCAGGAATGTCAGAAGCGATCACTGCTTTTCCGTAACTCATGGCCTCAAGCACAGCAATTGGCAAACCTTCGCTTGTTGACGGGTGCACCGCAAAGCGAGCACCGGCAAACAAGGCTTCCAAAGTTTCACCAGCCTGATAACCGGTCATAACAATGGAACGGTCAGTAGCAGCTAAGGCCTCAAGCTGACGCACATAGTCATCAGTAAAGGCTGAACCACCAACCACCGCTAACTTAAGCGTGCGGAACAATTCAGGCTTTTGCTCACGAGCTAACTTCCAAGCCTCCATAAGCGTGTGGGCACTCTTGTGTGGCACAAGACGTGACACCATGACGACATAATTGAAGGACTCAAGACCAAACGGCTCAAGCAGAATTGCATCTGTAGCTACGCGGCGTGGGGTAATACCGTTTGGGATATAGACTGCTGAACCGCCGTACTC
>DAORIP010000156.1:0-1641 GCA_035438565.1 bacterium
CGTTCAGTATCAATAATTCCAAGTGCCTGACCAAGGTCAAGATGGTCCTTTGGAGCAAAGGTGAACGCGGTCTTATCCCCTACCTCTCGAATAACCTCATTCTCAGCATCAGATTTTCCAAGCTTTACGTCTGGCAAGGCTGGGTTAGGAATGCGATAAAGTAATTCTTCCAGCTCTTCAGCAATTGGAGTGTACTCAGCCTCAAGCGTTTCCGCCTTCCGATCAATCAAACGCATGGATTCAATCAACACCTTTCTCGCATCAGGATCTGCCTTAGCAATGTCTTTTGAGGCCTCGTTCTTTTGAGCCTTGATACCCTCGAGCTCCGTTTTGAGAGCGCGGACACGTCGGTCCAGTTCAAGCATGCGTTCAACATCGAGTTCAATGTTTTTCGCAGCAGCTGCGTCACGATAAAAGTTTGGATTCTCGCGCAACAATTTGATATCAATCATACATTTGCTTGTCCCCGTAACAGGGAGCTTTTATATGTTTCGGGATGGAATGGTTTTAGCACAACTACCTCGGTCTCGTCACCTACAGCTGTTTGAAACCGGGTAAAGTCCTTCAAAAGCTCGGTTTGATCGTAGCCAAAGGCTACGATGTTTGGTTTTTCTGCCTTGAAACCATGATAGGTTCCAATCTCCAGGTCTCCCGGGATGACTTTTGTGACATACGGGCTTTGTTCAATCTGTCGCAGTCGAACCGCCAAGGTCTGGAGCGGTGGTCTGTGCTTGAGGCGCACGACAATCTCATCTTGAGCAATAGAGACCGTGAGTGCATCGCCAAGTGCCCGCGCGTCACGTAAAAAGGCTTCGTGCCCCGGATGAAGTCCGTCAAAAGTACCGAACACGAAAACCGTTTTCATACGCTTACCTCCCCACTTTCATCTGACTTTGGTTTGAGCGTTGGGAAGAGGATAACTTCTTTGAGGTTATGCGATCCCGTGATCAAGGCCGCAATGCGATCAATCCCAAGTCCCATACCAGACACAGGCGGCATGCCCGTCTCAAGTGACTGCAAAAAGTCAGTGTCCATCCACTGCGCTTCTTCACTTCCCTGATCGCGAAGTGATTGCTGCTCTTCAAGACGCGCACGCTGATCAAGCGGGTCATTTAGTTCATGATAATACGCATTCACAATCTCAGCACCCATCACCACAAGTTGTGCCGAGGCGCTCTTTGTAGGGTCAGTAGCGTCTCGCTTTGCAAGGGGCTTCAGATCAATGGGATATTCAAATACCCACGTTGGCTGCACAAGCTTTGGACGAGCCGTAGCCTTGTACAAGGTGTCATAATAGTCACCCATGCCAACGCAACCTTTCCAATCAATACGGATCTGTTTGTCTTTTGCCGCTGCCATGATGGCCTCAGGAGTCGTGCAGATGTTGATATCAATACCGCAGGCTTCTAAAATCGCTTGGCGGAAAGTAATGCGGGGCCAGGTGCCAAAGAAATCGAGCTGGACATCATCAACTTGAATTGGCTCCTTGCCACGGGCCTCCGCAATCGCGGTTCGAAGCATATTTTCCAGGAGATCGATGTACTCATCCTTGTTTACATACGCCTGGTACATTTCGATCATGCTGAACTCCGGGTTGTGTGCGTAATCAATACCTTCATTCCGGAAACAACGACCAATTTC
>DAORIP010000157.1:0-1639 GCA_035438565.1 bacterium
CATTTCGTACCCCTCTGAACATTGGTTGTTCGGCTCGTTGACCGCTCCTGTCCGGAGCGGTCTTTCCTTTATTGAGTTTTCTCTTTTAGCGCTTTATGCTAGGCTCAGCCCCGACTATGCGGATTATTTTGGTACACGGCTATAAGGCCTCTCCTTCAACTCATTTTTGGCCTTGGCTCAAACGCGAGCTCACGGACCGTCGTTTTGAGGTACTCATGCCAGAATTGCCCACCCCAGAAACTCCTGACAGAGATGCGTGGACGAAGGCTTTGCTTGAAGCCGTTGGACCACTGTCTGACCAAGATATTGTGGTCGGTCATAGTTTGGGAGGAGCTGCTGCTCTGCGTTTTCTTGAAGCTGCCGAGGCTCGAACCACGCCGCATGCCTGCGTTTTGATTTCTACTCCCTGGATGATTAAAGACGATCGTTTCCGTAGCTTCTTTTTAACTGAACTCGATCATGACGTGCTCATGTGGCGAGCTTCAAAGTTTGTCGTTGTGCATGCAAAAGACGATACGGTCATCCCGGTGGCACATGCTGACCGGTATGCTCAGGTCTTCCACGCAGATTTAGTCACACCAGAGACTGGCGGACATTTCGATGCTCCGGAGCAGCCCGCTATTTTGAACGCTATTCTAAAGATCGCTGAAGAGCCGATTATTTACGCTCCGGGCATGTCACTGCCCGACGAATACGCCGATATCATCAAGTAAGCTCTTGCTTATTATGTTCACCGGCATCATTAAGGGTTTAGCCACGGTTGTTGCGGTAGAAAACCGTGAGGCTTTTCAGGTGATCAAGATTGAGGTCGGAGACCTGGTTGCTCAACCGGTGATTGGGGGGAGTGTGGCGGTGAATGGTGTGTGTCTGACGATCGTTGTGATCGAAGGACCGGTTTTGATTTTTGAAGTCATGCAAGAGACGTTGAAGCTCACCACATTTGAACACGTGACGGTGGGGGAGAAGGTGAATATCGAAACGCCACTTCAAATGGGAGATGAACTTGGTGGACACTTGGTCCAAGGGCATGTCGATGGCACAGCAGAGATTATTGAAAAGGAAGCCCAGGGCGAGAACACGCGTGTGCGCTTTTGGGTGAGTGCAGAGCTTGGAAAATCAATTATTCAAAAAGGCTCAATTGCAGTTGATGGGATTAGCCTGACCGTTTGTGATCCCGTTGCATATCCGAAGCAAGAAGTTTCAAGTACGTTTCCTCAGACCGTCTGTTTTGATGTTTGGTTATTGCCTCTTACTTTAGAACGTACCACCCTTGGTATAAAGGGTGTTGGAGACCGGGTGAATATCGAAGTCGATTACCTCATGAAGGCCGTCATGAGTCGGGTTGAAAGTCTCCGTTTACGCACTTGACGATTCAGGCGTTAAAACGCAAGATGCGCTTCATAATGCTTCGGGAGGAATTGTTGCATATGAACCATCATGAACCTGCTACCTTAGACTGGGCCGATGAGTTTTTTGATACGCAAAGCACAGCCAAGAAGCCATTGTCTCGCCGTTCATGGTTTCCGTGGATCGTAATCCTGGTTATCCTCGTGATTCTTGCCTGTATTTTTTCTCCGATCGTTATTATTACAAATGGTCACCGCGGAATTGCTACATTTTTTGGCGATTTGGAAGGCGA
>DAORIP010000158.1:0-1634 GCA_035438565.1 bacterium
CTCGTGTCCTTCCAGGAACACCGCATGGATGCCCGGAACGTGATGTTCTTTCACCTTGACAGCCTCATGACACAGTTTGCTGACGCAACCAGCGACCTGCACCGATACGCACGCCGCCTGCGTTACACCACAACTGAACTCATGCAAAGCTGCATCGATGCTCTGCATTACAAGAACACTGCCAAACCGTAACAGGCGCTGGCGCCCTACCCCTCTTTTGCAGAGGGGTTTTTGTTTACGGTACTTTTGCGTCGTAAAACGTTAGTGATCGAGATTTACTTTGACTTTTTTTCAGATTTTGCTAAACTTCCCTGTTGGCTTTTGCTGACAGGGAGGAATCATGCGTTGGATTGATGATTTGGAACGTGTTCGCTTGTTCCGCGCCGGCCTTCTGCATGGCGTCCTTCGTTCCTCGGATACCGGGAGTTTCAGTCAAGAAATCGCCTGGGCGTACGAAGTCTCACACTCCGAGCTCTACCTTCAAACGCGTCATGCGGAGCAAAGAGTGTTCATCGTATGTGCCCTGATTCGAGATGCCAATGGCCATGACGTGCCACAGCTCTCCGTTCAAGCCACCTGGATCCCGGAAGATGACATCGGCTTCATGGACCCCGCCGAGATCTTGAGGCACGGTACCGGTAGCCACGCTATCTTCCACCGCGTCGTAGAGGCTCTGCCTACCAACCCCACCCTACTCCTCTCCAGGCTCTGCGAGGCCAGCCTCATGGCCTCTGTGCGTTAAACACGAACGCCGCCTAAAGCTTTAGGCGGCGTTTCTCATTGACTTTTTTCTAAAAACCGGCTAGTCTGTACCGTCCATCACCCGATGGCACAGGAGACAACCGTACGATGCTTCCGCTCGATCCTACCAGCCTCCCCGTTCCCCTGCAGGACCTGCTCTCATCCCGCGAGTATATCGCGACGGTGAACTGGGCATGCAACGTGAGCCACCTGTTCCCGCTCGTGACCGCTCCTGGCGGGTACCGTCTGGCCACCGTGCTCGGCGTCACCGCGTGCGGAGCGCAGCTCATCGCGCTTTACGTGAGCGATACTCTGAGCGACAACCGGTTCCTCTACTGCACGTTCCATCCCGATGTCCTGGACGATCTGGACTGCGATGACGGACTGGCATTCGCCCTGTGCGCCGATCATCTCGACATGCCGATTCGGACGCTGACCAACCTCATGAAAGGAGCGAGGGCAGCGTGTCTCGATCACGAATACAATCGGTCGTACTCGCGGATGAACGAACCGCAGACCGACACCCAGGCCCAGGCCTGAACTTCTCGACCACCCCGCCGCGCCGGGGTGGTCTTCATTTTATGGTGCTCGAGATTGTAGCTCTTCATTCCACTCTTGAAGTGTGTTTACCTCTGCATCAGTATCTGGCACTAAGCGCCCGTCTTGGGCTTCAGCCTCAAGTAAGATCTGCTGGTAAACTTCAAGATAGTGAGCGTCGGTGTTATTCCAAAGATTTTCTAATGTGGCCTGGAGATCAGCCGTGTTTTGCACCTTGGTCAAATTCATGGTTTGGAAAAGCGTTGGCTGTCCCGCCTTGCCGGCCCGGATAACCCAACGATTTGGTTCGTGATCTGGCCCAAGACCATTGTGAGACACAACGAACAATGGTCCGT
>DAORIP010000159.1:0-1618 GCA_035438565.1 bacterium
CTTGAAGTCCGCTACAACGAGACATATGACCGTACGTGGGTGATTAATGAGCTCAAGATGGAGTATTACCTTCGCGGTTTGGCGGAGACTTCTAACGTTTCGCATATTGAATTCCAGAAGTCCTTGCTGACAGCGGCTCGCACATATGCCTTTTACCACTGGCAGCGCGCTACCAAGCATAAGGCCGAGGGATACCATGTCGACGCGTACTTAGATCAGGTGTACCGCGGTTATAGTCAGGAGGCAATTACGCCCCGTATCACCGAAGCTGTCGAAGCTACTCGTGGTCAGATTGTTACCTATAACGGCGCAACAGCCATCACGGCCTATTTTTCAAGATCAGATGGCCGTACACGTGATTGGAGTGAAGTTTGGGGAGGGGATGTTCCTTGGTCAAAGGGCGTAGCTGTGCCTTGTGATGAGGGCAAAACACTCTGGGGTCACGGTGTAGGTATGTCAGCATCTGGAGCGTTGTGTATGGCGAACAACGGTCAGACTTGGGACAGTATTCTTAAATACTTTTATACCGGTGTCGATCTTGGTAAAAAGTGGAAATAAGCAACAATAAAACGAGCCCCGTGGCTCGTTTTTCTTTTAGATAGAGACTTTAGCAGTAGGGTCGGGGTTTATTGGGACTGTGCCAAGCCCTGGTGAAATAAGTTTCGGATCGTGATCGTGGGTGGTTTTGCACTGCTTAACAAGCTGGCTGATCGTAATTTTTACATCATCAGGGTTGTCGACATTTTTGAAACGGAAACGTTCTTTTTCAGCTGCAGTTTGAACATAAACATCACCGTACGTGAGAAACGTTTCAAGAAGCCCTTTGGTTTCACTGGTAATATCTTGGATTTGACCAAGGTGCACTTCAGAGACAAGGCGATTGAACAGTCCTTGTTGTTCTGTGTTGATGACGCGTTCGCTTGTAACAATCCAGACATCGAGCCAGTAATCCGTGATTTCTGTTAGTGTTAGGGCGTGCACAATGAGGAGATAGCTTGCCAGGGCGAGCATAACCACGACACTCCAGAGCGGATGATGAAGTACCTGCACATCGCCAAGTTGGAGCACGACACCAATGACTACGGGCACGAGGAGCATGGCTCCACTGAACAAAAAAATACGAAGCAAATCGATCCAGTGTCGGCGCAGAAAGAGCTTTACGGTTTCTTTTGGTTCGCTGTTGGGAAGCTTATCAAGACAGAGCATAGGAGTTAGATTCGGCTTTGTGCCTGGAAGCTAGGAATGAGGTCGCCTGGTTGGATTTGGCGATGCCAATTTACGCTAAGAAGATAGAAGCCGATAACTCCAATGAGACCGATAAATGTAAAAATATAGACACCAATCACGAAGCTGGTAGCTGGAGATTTAACCGCGTATCGGTTGAGATGAAAAAGATTAAAGAAAAAGAAGAGTAACGTGAGCGCAAAAATAAACCCAAACGGGAGTAATAAGTACCAAAGCGGGAATGAAGTCATAGATTGACCTCATTGTAGCACTTTAGAGGAGGTTTGGCCGACCGCCTTTGAGTCCGAGGTGTTCGTAAGCACGTGGGGTGGCTACACGGCCACGTGGTGTACGGTCTAAAAATCCAAGTTGGAGTAAAAATGGCTCATATACC
>DAORIP010000160.1:0-1513 GCA_035438565.1 bacterium
CCTCGATCGCTGTCCGACAAAGGCCTTCCCGAGCGAGCGCGTGCCGCTCCAGGCTGGTCAGCATGAGGACATGGCACTTGTTACTCAATATTCACTGAATGCTTCTGAGGCCGCGGGTTTGGTGAAGATGGACTTCTTGGGGTTATCCAACTTAACGATTATTGAGGATGCGCTTGAGATTATTCGAGCCGTTACCGGAGATGTGGTGGACATGGATCATCTGCCACTCGATGACGCCAAAACCTTTGCACTCCTTGGCCGTGGTGAAACGACCGGCGTTTTCCAGCTTGAATCTGACGGCATGAAGCGCTACATCAAAGAACTACAACCCTCAGCCTTTGAAGACATTATCGCCATGGTGTCCTTGTACCGACCAGGACCAATGCAATTTATTGAAAGTTACATCCGTCGTAAGCACGGAATTGAAGAGGTGATTTATGATCACCCGCTCATGGAAAGCTCATTCCGAGAAACCTACGGAATTCCGGTCTACCAGGAGCAGGTCATGCAAGTCTCAAAAGATTTAGCCGGTTTCACGGGTGGTGAAGCTGATTCTTTGCGTAAAGCCATGGGTAAGAAGATTGCCGAACTCATGGAAAAGATGAAGGCAAAGTTCATTGAGGGCGCCATGAAAAATGGCGTTCGTGAAGAGATCGCGAGAAAGATTTTTCAAAAGCTGGAAGATTTTGCAGCTTACGGATTTAACAAATCCCACGCAGCTTGCTATGCGTCCATTGCATACCGCACGGCCTACTTGAAGGCGTATTATCCTGCCTGCTTCATGGCCGCGCTCATGAATTCAGATTCAGGAAATATTGATCGTATTACCATCGAGGTAGAGGAGTGCCGCCGCATGGGACTGAGTGTTTTTCCTCCAGACATCAACGAATCTTTTCCGGGTTTTGCGGTAGTGAAGGGTACGAACAATATTCGTTGGGGCTTGCAGGCGATTAAAAATGTAGGAAGTGAAATCGCCGATATTATTGTTAAAGAAAGAAAACAAGGGGGGCAATTTGTTGATCTATCTGATTTTTTGACGCGCGTAAACTCGCACGCTTTTAACCGTAAGACCCTTGAGGCATTGGTGAAGTGTGGTGCCCTTGACCGCTTTGGTGATCGCGTGACGCTCGTGGGGAATTTGGATCAGTTGGTCATGTACAACAAACAGGCGCAAACGGAGAAAGACAGAAATCAGTCGTCTCTGTTTGAAATGACTCCAGAGATGGCTATGCAAAAGTTGGAATTACGGCCAGCGGAGCCAGTAGCCAAGAGCGTGTTGTTATCTTGGGAGAAAGAACTTCTTGGTTTGTACGTTTCTTCTCACCCCACCTCACTTTTTTACGAACAGTTCTCACCGTTTACCACGGCTTTGAAAGATATTCCCACCAAAGCTGATGGCGATATCGTCAAAGTTTCTGGTGTCATTACAAATATCAAGCAAATTTTTACCAAGAAAAAAAATGAACCCATGGCCTTTGTCCGGATTGAAGATCCCACAAGTACCCTTGAAATG
>DAORIP010000161.1:0-1512 GCA_035438565.1 bacterium
GCGGCGACAATCTTTCAATGCCTGCAAGCGTAGCCTCAGAAAGTCGCACCTGATGCTCATCAATGATGCCTGGATCAAACACGGCAATATCAAGACCTGGAAAACGTTTCCGTAAGGCCGTGGCTGCTCGTTCGGATTTACGGGGCGAGCCGCCCATGAGCACCAGCCGTTTTCTACGCTTTGCACATAACTCAGCAAGCGTGATGAGCGTATCTGCACCGGTGTGCCGATGAAGTAATTTTTCCTCACTTAATGCCGCAACCGCAAAGCGCAAGCCAATTCCATCCGGTAGTGCCAGATCGGCACGATTCAATAGGTATTTAAACTCAACATCTCTTTCAGCGCCAACAATAAATTCAGGATTTGGCGTCACTATCATGCGCGCAACATCACCAATCAACCACGCCTCAAGTACTGCATTCAGCGTGGCCGTTGGGAGATCATGAACCCGCACCCCAAGAATGACGTGCTGCCTCCAGGGCGTTTTTTCGGTTCCCTCTCCCATACTTTACTTTGACGTATGCTTACGCAGAACAAAAAAGGCTACTCCTGCACCAAGCAGATCGAGAAATAAATCTGCCATGGTATCTCCTAATCCCATCTGTGCCGGGCGCAGACCAAGACTCATGGCCGTGACCCAGCTATCGAAGAGAAACTCATACCACTCCCAGGCAATTCCGACAATTGCGACCACACCGACAATACCCATCAAATGCACAACCGATTGCCAAAATACGGGAATAGAATTCTTGAACACAACCGAATCAATAAGCGCGTCCCTGAACGCAAGAGCAAGCATTCCTATCGCAAAACCACCAGAAAAATGCATGGGAATATCAAACCAGAGATGGCCGGCATACCATCCTGACACAATTGCAATAAAATGAATGGCTAAGATTAGCCCCAGGAGTCCAATCGGTTTTGAAAATGGTGACATATTGTCTGAGTATAGGCGGATTTTAAAGGATCGTAAAGATGCTAACTTTCGCAATTATTTCAAGATAATCGAGCTGTGATAAAATAACGTTGACAGGTGCAATATTGGCACTCTATACTCATGAGTGCTAAACTCTCTTCCACACCTATGATCCCCAACAATTTTACAAGCAAGTCACAAGAGGCTATTCAGCATGCGCAATTTTTAGCCAATGAGAATGGTCAACAAGGCATTGAGCCGATTCACCTGCTATCTTCACTCGTCAGCCAAGAAGAAGGCTTCGTGGTGTCTGTTTTGAAAAAGCTTGAAGTGAGTTTGCCAGCTCTCCGCGGAGATATTGATCGAATTCTCGATACCCTTCCCCGCCACGCTAACGTGGATCGCGGTGGTTTAGGGCAGGTCATGCTCACCCCAGCGCTTGCGACTACGCTCCAAGTAGCCTTACAGAAGGCAAAACAATTTGGGGATGAATACATTTCCACTGAACACCTGTTCCTTGGCTTGCTCTCTGACCGTCATCTTGGCGATTTACTGAGCTCCCACGATATTGATGAGGAGGCCGTCTTTGCAGCTCT